>JBAZXC010000001.1:0-300000 GCA_041660065.1 Parcubacteria group bacterium
TGTGATGATCCAGATCAACTCTACGCCGGTATCCCGCACACCACAACAGACATCATGAGACACACAACCTACAGCAACACCCACACAGACACAGAGATCTGCTACCGCATAAACGTCCCCAGTACACAGCTATCAGGAGAATATGAAGGATCAGTGACGTATACGGCGTCAGGCAGACCATAATAAAATCAAAGATCAAAAATATAAAATCAAAAGTTTCAGTCAAAGGCTGACCAGCCTCGGGCTGGAAAAGTAAAAAGTGAAAAGTGAAAGATCGCAGATCAAGGCTGACCATTGGTAGGCAGTGTGGATTGGTTTAATGGGGTAAGAATAGGGGGTGACTGATACACTGTGGATAACTTGCTATTTACAAAAAAATCATATTCTGTGGTATAATGTTTCAAGAACAATAAGAGACAATGATCCGTATTTAGTTTGATGATTGGTTGCCTATGAAATGCGGGGAGTCGAATGGCAAAACCGGCTTGGATCAAGAAATGTTGATCCTCTGTTTGTTTCTAGGGAAATGGTATAACAAAAAAATAATAAATAATAAAAAACAAAATATGCAAATGAAGAAAATTTTTGCAGTAACAGGCGCAATCGCATTGTCGCTGTCAATGACATCTGTTGCTTTTGCGGCAACTGATACAGATGGAGTAAATCTTTCTGTAACCGTGGGAGAGACAATGACTCTAAATTGTGGAGGTGATGTGGATATTGATGGAGGTGGAGCAAATGTGGTGACGCCGGGAACTCCTGTTTCCAATACGACAACATGTACAGTGACAACAAACGATGCAGAAGGATACAATCTTTCAGTGGCAGATGATCGTGGTGCATCAAATGCGTTATATCATGAGACACTCTCGGGAACGCTTGATGGGCAAATTGCAGACAAGACAGCGTGGGATCCAACTCTAAATGCAGGTGATGGGAATGCAGTAGCATGGAGTAGTACAGGATTGGGATTTGGCGTTCTTTCTTCTACTGCAACTAAGAATACGACATGGTGGGGAACAAGCACAACGTGTGATGATGCTGGTCAACTCTACGCCGGTCTTCCAAGTATAGATACGAACATTATGGAACATACAGCATATTCCAATGCATCAACAGATACCGTTGTATGTTATCGCGTAGATGTACCATCTACTCAGATTGCCGGAGAATATGATGGTTCTGTCACATATACTGCAACAGGTAGGCCGTAGTTTTGTAGGTCATGGATGCTCAGTGATAAGGGATTCGGGATGGCAGAATAAATTGCGATACATCAAGAACCGCTTACAGGCATATGTTAAGCGGTTTTTTGTTTAATATACTATAATTTTGTGCAGTATGGTATGATGATGTAGAGCAGATCCAATTGTAATTATTATAGAAGTTATGAATAAACCATTATTATTTTTGATCTCATTTTTCTTTTTGGTGTCTTGTTGGCACATAGCGAATGCTGGTGATTCACCAGAAGCGGGTGTACAGATATCTCCGATCAGATTTGATTGGATTGTGCGTGAAGGAGAGGAAAAGACGGATAAGATCTATGTACACAATTTTTCGGATATTTCACACGATGTGCATGTGAGCGTAGAGGATTTTTTGGTTTCGGATGATACGATGCAAGCGGAATTTTATGTACCGCAGGAGGAGCATCCTCTCAAAGCGTTTGATGTGATCAATTGGATTGATGCGCCGGATGATTTTACAATTGCTCCTGGGGAAACAAAAGAATTTGAGTTTCACGTAAAAATTCCTGAGGGACAACCGACCAATGGATATTATGGGACAATCTTTTTCAAAACCAGTGCGAGCAATGCGAATGTGGACAATGAGCAGGGTGGGAGCGTGCAATTGGGCGTGAACTATCGTGTAGGTGTCTTGGTCACGCTTGCGGTGCAGGGAGACGAACCGATGCGAACCGATGGTCGTGTTGAGGATTTTTCTCCAACACAAAAAATTTTTTGGGGTGATACGATCGGATTGAGTGCACGTTTGCGTAGCGATGGTAATGTGCACTATAAGGCAGGTGGCCATATGACGATTAAAAAAAATGGAAAGAAATATTCTGTGATAGAGATTGATCCAGAAGTGCTGTATCCAGGCAAAACGAGACTCTTTATTAAAAATACATCGTTTGGACCATGGGATTATGGTGTGTATAGTGCAAACTTGGATATGAAATCGGAAGATGGGTCAGTGATTTTTCAAGGGGAGATTCCTCGGTTCTTTGTCGTTCCGCTCAAGACTACTGTTGCAATTGCCTGTGGGGCGATATTTGGTACAATGGTTCTGTGGTGGTTTAAAAAGAAATTTGCAATTATCAGTAGAGAAAATCTTACAAATATCAAAAAAGACCACAAAAAATAATTTTGCGTCAATCATATGAAAATCACATTATATAATGTCATTATTGCTATTTTTCTCACAATCTCTCTTTTTCCGTCGTTTGTATGTGCAGAAAAGTTAGGCATTGCAGTTAGCGAGAGTAAGATTGCATTTGATATGGATATTGATGAAAATCAAAATTTTAATGTGAAGGTGACAAATGTATCTGATGAAACACAAAAGATCATCGTGGATATAATGGATTATGATATTGGTGATGAAAATTCTATCATTTTGCGAAATGACAGCGATGAGCAGAATGGGATCAAAGAATGGATAAATATACCAGAAAAAGAGTTTGATCTTCCTCCAAACGCGGGAAAGGACGTTTCATTTACAGTGCATGTGCCGGAAAATGCTTCTGTAGGCAGTCATCGTGGAGCAGTGATTTTTCGTATGGTGCCAGTCGGTGATGCTTCTGTAAAAGTTCAGGGTCAGATTGGAGTACACGTGTTGGTTAATGTAAAAGGAAATACACACGCGACGGGGACATTGCACTGGTTTGATGTGCCACTGTTCACAACGCATCAGATAATATATCGGGCGCAATTTGAAAACACGGGCAATATACACTATGTACCGCATGGAGATATTTTTTTGCGCAATATTGTGACAAATAAGAAATCAGCATATGATTTTAATGCGGAAGATCATTTTGTGATGCCAGGAAAGAAATTCACGTTTACATTCATGCAGGATATCCCATCTGTTTTTGGCGTATATTATGCGCGAGCGCGTTTTGTGGATGGTGAGGGCGCAATCAGGCAGAAAAGTGATATTGTGATGGGGTATATGTTTCCGGTGGAGATTGTAAGTGCATTATGTGTAGTATTTTTTGGTATACGGCAAATCAAGACATATAAAAGAAAGCGCATAGCGCATTAGTGCATGTTTGCAATTTTTGAGACTTGTGGCATAATGTGTGAGTTGCCATCTTAGCTCAGCTGGTAGAGCAGCACACTCGTAACGTGCAGGTCGTCGGTTCGAATCCGACAGATGGCTCATTAAATTATTTTTTTATGCGAGAGATCGTTGAAAAGTGTGATGTGATAAAAAATAAACTCCTGCAGCTGCAGGACTCTCTTTGACATTGCAGATAAGAAACATCAGATCGTTCAGCTGGAAATCCTCTGTGCAGAAGAGGGGTTTTGGAATGATCAAGGGCGAGCGCGCGGGATCATGCAGGAATTGGAACAATTGCGTGGTGAAGTCGATCAATTTGACACGCTTTTTCAGAGCGTGAAAGACATTGTGGAATTGTCGGCGATGGTCACTGACAAAAAGGAATGGGATGACATTGCTGTGCAAGTGGAGAATCTTGAAAGATCTGTTGAAAAATTGGATTTCCTTACGCTTTTTGATGGAAAGTATGATGTAAATGGTGCAATCGTAACAATTCATGCTGGCGCAGGCGGTGTGGATGCACAAGATTGGGCGTCGATGCTTCTCAAAATGTATTTGCGATGGGCAGAAAGAAAGAAATATACGGTAAAAATTTTGGATGAGGTGGCGGGTGCGGAAGCGGGGATCAAAAGCGCAACAATTGAAATTGATGGGCGATGGGTCTATGGGCACATGCGTGCAGAAGCCGGTGTACATCGATTGGTGCGTCTCTCGCCTTTTAATGCTGACAATTTGCGGCAAACATCTTTTGCGCGTGTGGAGGCGATGCCGATTCTCAAAGAGATCAAGGAAGTGCAAGTAAAGCCGGACGAATTGCGCATAGACACATATCGATCTTCTGGCGCAGGCGGACAACATGTTAATACGACAGATAGTGCTGTGCGCGTCACACATCTCCCCACAGGACTACAAGCACAATGTCAAAATGAGCGTTCACAAGCGCAAAATAAGGAAAGTGCGATGAAATTACTTATGGCAAAACTGCATAAGAATTTTATTGAAGAGGAGGAGAGGAAGAAAAAAGAATTGCGCGGTGAGATGGTGGAGGCGGGATGGGGCAATCAGATCAGATCATATGTTTTGCATCCGTATAAAATGGTCAAAGATCATCGGACAAAGCATGAAACGGTACAAGTAGAGGATGTCTTGGATGGGAATATTGATGATTTCGTGATCGCATTTCTACGACAGTAGAATTGTGCTATAATACGCAGAGGAAGGAGCGTTAAAGAGTTAGGTAAAAACTAAATGAACATGAAATTAATCAACTTGGAAAGAGTAACGAAAGAATATCCTGATGGTTTTGTCGCGCTCAGTGATGTGGATTTTGCAATTGATCAAGGTGAGTTTGTATCGCTTGTTGGTGCAAGCGGTGCTGGAAAATCAACATTGCTCAAAATGATCTATGCTGATGAGTTTCCAACGGGAGGTGCGGTATATTTTGGCGGGCGAGATATTGCGCAGACGAAACGACGGCTATTGCCATATTTTCGTCGAAATTTTGGCACAGTTTTTCAAGATTTCAAATTATTGCCACAAAAGACTGTTTTTGAGAATATCGCCTATACACTTGAAGTGCATGGCAAATCTGATGCACAGATCTATGATGAGGTGAGCTACATTCTACAGGTTGTAAATATGGGAGACAAGGGACAAAAATATCCCAATCAGCTTAGTGGTGGAGAACAGCAACGCATATCTCTCGCACGAGCAGTGATCCATCGACCGCGCGTGCTTATTGCCGATGAGCCGACAGGTAATCTGGACCCGATCTCTACATTGGAGATCGTGAAATTACTTCTCAAGATCAATGCATTTGGCACAACTGTGATCTTGGCGACCCATGACAAATCAATTGTGGACAAATTGAATCGACGCGTGATCCTAATGGATAGAGGGCGCATTGTCCGTGATGATCTGCGCGGTAAATACATTATTAGTGCACAAAATAATATATGAAAACAATTAAGCTCGCACGAGTTTTTCGTGAAGGTATTCAAAATTTTTATCGTGATAAATGGCTCACTCTTGCAACGGTCATCATTATGTCGCTGGCACTGTATCTCGTAGGCGTTGCTGTTTTTCTCGGTTTTGGAATTTTGCATGTTATTGATTCTGTCGAGGGACGGATCAATGTGAGCATGTATTTTGATTTTACTGTGCCGGAGGAGAAAATTTTGGAGATTAAAAAGCAGATTGAAGATCGATCAATTGAGCAAATTCAATCCATCACATATATTTCTCGTGATCAAGCAATGCAGGATTTTCTTGCACGAGAAGGGGATAGTGAAGAGATCAAAGAGGCATTGGATATGATCGGAGAAAACCCGCTACCGGCATCTCTTGTGATCGTTGCATATGATGCTGCGGCATATGAATCGATCAATGCGTATGCATTTCAGGAATACGCGGACTATATTATGGATACTAGTTTTGCAAAAAATAAGGCGGTAATCGATGAAATTCATAACCTCATTATTCTTGTGCGTAACATTGGATTGATTCTTGGAGGGATCTTTGCTGTAATTGCGATCCTGGTGACACTCAATACCATTCGCATGAGTCTCTATGCGCATCGTCAAGAATTTGAGATCATGCGTCTCGTAGGTGCGTCAAATCTCTATATAAAAATGCCACCGCTTGTAGAAGGCGTGTTGTATGGTTTGACCAGTGCGATCATTAGTTCGATACTTCTTGTAATCACAGTTTTTGCGCTTGCTCCATTTATCAAAAAGATTTTAGATAACGTGGATGTCTCGTCGTTTTATGGAAAAGATATCATACAGGTGGTAATACTTGTTATTATTGGGGGCACTTCTCTCGGACTCGTGAGCAGTTATATTGCCATTCATCGCTATTTGGAGCGATAGGTATGATATAGACGAATCTCAGCAGTTTGGCCCTTGTTTCAAGAAATAGTATATCTACCAGAAGAGTGATGAGACATATATCACTATTTAGTGTTGTTGTATTGGGTGGATTTGCTCATCTTTAGCGCTCATTGTGCAATGACAGACTTCTACACAATACCCTTTTTGTGCTGATAAAGATTGAACAGTGGTTTATTGAGTGTGTCATATTTCAAAAGAGTTTCAACTAATGGGAATGTGACACAGTTATTTGTTGATACGCAAATGTTTCATCTACGCAGATATCAGAAAAACATGAGGAATCAATCATTCAGAAGGTAAATTAAAAGTAAAAAGTCTCAGCTAAAGACCAATTCATGTCTACTGGTTGTACATCGTCAAAGCCTGCCTGTAGGCAGGGCTATGGTCGACAGAGCGCCGGCAGGCGGTCCGGACGGGAGAAGTGTACAAAAAGGATAAGTTTGTAATAATAATAAAAGGACGGTATATTTATAATATAAATAAGGAATAATATATAAAATATGAGAGATATGCAAAATGCGAGAAATACGCGGAATGTACATAGGGGTTCGAGTAAAAAAATGATGTGGCTTACGATATGTATCATTGGGATCATTATTTTGGTTTTTATCATGTGGTTGTGGCGCGGACATGGTGACGGGGTTATAAATGACCAAACAAAAGATGCCAAGTCACAAACAGGATCAATGGAAAGGGTAAAACCGGAAAAAGAGATGATCGAGCTTGATAGTAAAAAAGTTGCTGAAGGCATAAATATTCGTGTTACGTCGCCACATGTCAATGAAACAATTGTCAGCCCGCTTACAATAACAGGCGAGGCGAAGAACTGGTATTTTGAAGCATCTTTTCCTGTAAAATTAGTTGATGAAAAGGGTAATGTCTTAAGTGAGGGCATAGCACAAGCCAAAGGGGATTGGATGGTGGATGATTATGTGCCTTTTGAAGTGGAGCTAAAGTTTGATGCTAACGGAGCTTTGGGTGGCGATCTTGTCTTTCAAAAAAGTAATCCCTCGGGACTACCGGAAAATGCGGGAAGTTTTTCCTTTCCTGTTTTCTTTAAATAGTAAAATAAAAGTCACCCAAACTAAAGCTTGAGTGACGGGGTTGTTGGTACTTTTCATGTTAATGTGGCAGTTTCCTCTTTTTCGATCATGCAATCGAGAATTTCCCAATCCTCTTTGCGAAGTCTTTTGAAACCACGGACGTCGATTCCTGTGGTGCTGAAGAGACTTTTTTCAAGGAGTATTGCATATCGACTGATCGTTTGCGCGGGATCAGCATGAATTTCTTTTGAAAACAATCCTCCCAAGGACGCATCAAGGATGAGGGTATGCTTGGTTGCGCGCCAACGCAAGGGCATTTTTCCGATTACTTCTTCGTTTGGCTCAATGCCTTCCATGATCTCTTCTCTTAATTCTTTCAGTCCATATTCTTTCATCACATACCTCCCTAGTTTTATTGTGGTGAAAAACGTTGATAACAACATGCTATTGTATATCAAAAATGATCTGTTGTCAATCAGGGTAAAATGTGTCATTGATTCATTATAATATTATCATAACACGTAATAATCGAATGTGTTCATAGGAGCTGTGGGCATTTTGATATATACTAAAAAACATGAATACACAAGACATTGCGTTGATCAGGTTGGTCAATCAACAGATCACACGACATGAGTTTTGCACGCCAAAGGAAGTCGTCTCGTGGATGGGCGCGATGCAGGCACAGGATTTTGTTATGGCAAAAACTGCAATTGGCAAGCGTTTGTACAATGTGACTGATGCGATGATCCAATCAGCTTTTGATAATGGTGAGATCCTCAGGACACATGTTTTGCGACCGACATGGCATTTTGTTGTGGCGGAAGATATTTACTGGATGCTGGCACTCTCTGGAAAAAAAATTGAAACATCTCTCAAAAAAAGACATGCACAGCTACATATCACAGAAAAAATGATCACAAAAAGCTCGACGATCATGGCAAAAGTTTTGGCAGGAAATGTCCATATGACGCGTGAGGAATTGATCGGTGAATTTGAAAAGAAAGACGTGTCATGTGACAGTTATCAAATGTATCATATGCTCATGCTTGCGGAGTTGGATGGTGCGATCTGTAGTGGCGTGATGAAGGGGAAAAAACAGACATACGCACTTCTCAAAGAACGAGTGAAAAATCATAAAAAATATTCACGAGAAGAATCACTTGCACTGCTTGCGCAGAGATATTTTACTAGTCATGGACCGGCGACAGTACAAGATTTTGCATGGTGGTCATGGTTATCGCTTACAGATGCAAAAAAATCTATCGCATTGGCAGAAAGATCGTTGAAATCATACAGGGTTGATGATATTACGTATTGGTCTTCTGCCTCGCGAGATCAAATCCTGTCAGGAGATACCGTGCATCTTTTGCCAGCCTTTGATGAGTTTGTGATCAGTTACCGAAATAGGAAAATATTGCTGAAAGAACAAGAAAATAGCAAAGTGATCTCCAGTAATGGCATATTCAAACCGATCGTTGTGGCAAATGGACAAGTGATTGGTGTTTGGTCTCGCTCTGTGAAGAGGGCAAAGATCATTGTAAGGATCGAATTGTTTCGACCCATGAGTCAAAAGATCAAAAATCTCATCGCGCAAGAAGTCGAGGCGTATGGACGATATATGAACAAAATAGTGGAAATGGTGGTTTAATCAATTAAGAGTTTTCATTATGTGTATTATGAAAGAATGCAATTATGAAAAAATGATTATTAAGACTTCCGATTTGGTGCACGAAAAATTCAAAGTGATCTATGCGAAGAAAAACAATGGAACACGGGTAAAGATCACTACAGATCAAGAATGGATCAAATGTCATAAGACAAATCTAGCAGACCTCGCAAAACTTTGTTATGATGAATTGCCCGAAGACTGGAAAAAAGAGCGTTGGTGTGGAAGCAAGGCTGCACTCGATGAGGTTTTAGCGGCAACGAGAGAAGGAAGGGCTTTTGATGAAGAGTTCATTGAAAGGGCAGCATTTGTAGTCCATGAGGATTGGTTGATTCGGAACATAAACAGAGCCGAAAAAGAACACAGATTATCATATCAAGATCTTTCCGAGGATGTAAAAGAAAAAGATCGCATCTTTGTTCACGCAGCGATAGAAATTTTACAGGAAAATTTAACATGACTTTATTGACAAATACACAAAAAAATACTATATTGACTAGTTGTTGATAGATCGATTAGCAGCTACATCGTTGTTTAAAATAGTGTCTATAATAAATAGCCATCCGGTTTTCTATTTTATTGGGAGGAAATATCATGCAAAGAGTTGAATTGATGGGGTTTTATGAAAATAGCGGTATTATTAAAGATAGTATCGTGAGAACGATAAAGAAACATGGCATGTCGAATATTCTCATGTCGGCGTTTCCGAGTGCTGTTGTCAGTCATTTTTCCGATGATGGGAAGGAGAGTCTTATGCCGTATATCAAAATTGTTTCTGCGGAACTGTTACCGGCGCTTAGGATTCTCTCTGTGTTCAGGCGAGAAAATATTCATCAGAGCATGTGTATTATTGCTGGTGATGTGTACGCGCATATTTTTGCAAATGATTTTGGTAAGAATTGTGTGTGTCTGAATGATAAAACACATTTTCTCTGGGATCCCTGTGCGGATTTTATGGAGCTCATGGTTAATATCAGTGTCTATCTGCAGGAACCGGCCTCCATAAATTTCATAGAAATATGGGATGGTCGCATGGTAAAGATTGAGCCAATATCTGAAAAAGGTGATCTGGATTCTCCTCAATTTGGCACATCAAAACAGAACTTAGAGAAGTGTGTGAGAAACCTTCTTAAGGAAAGCAAAGCATTTTGTTGTGAGACACAACAGAGAGTGCACCATGGCGATCTCATAGTTCTCCGCAAGGTCAGCATTTCTGAATAGAGATCAAACATGAACAACGTAAGCCCGCTAGAAAAAGTATTTCTAGCGGGTTTTTAATTTTTTTCGGATAATAAAGATGAATCGATGGTTGGTTCTATCGGAGGAAGTTCGGACTTTTTTATGTACTGAATAGTATTTTTTGAAAAATATTCTTATATTGACACTGCATGTCACATTTCTTGACAACAATATTGTTTCGTGGTATATTTATACGATTTTTGGTTATTTGACAATATAAAAAACTACTCCACGGTGGAGTAAAATATCTGATGATAGGGGGTATGCTATGGGCCTACGATCAAAAATTGCTGTGATGATCATGGGGTTTCTTGTTGTGTTCATCGCTGCGAGCCATATGCTGCTCAACGCGATTTTCCAACCGGCGATCATTGTACATGAAAATGAGCATGTGGAGACAAATGTGCGTCGTATCACGGAGGTGTTCCAAAATGAAATGAAACACCTTGATCAAATGTGTGCGGACTGGTCGTCGTGGGATGCTTCATATGCATTTATGGTCTCACGCGATCAAAAGTACATTGATGAGAACATTGATGATAGCACGTTCACGAATGCCAAGTTGAATCTTCTGCACTTTGTGGACATGGAGCATCAAACGATATTTTCGCGTGTCTATGATTATGTGCAGAAAAGGGAGATCGATATTGATGAATTCTCACGTGACATGGTGAATGTGGATCGCTTTTTGATACCACGTACGCATGATGATCGTGCGCTCGTTGATCAGTATGTGTCCGGCGTCGTTGCAACGAGTCGCGGCATGATGATCGTGTCGAGTCGTTTTATCCTGACAAGTCAAAATCAGGGACCGGCGCGTGGTGTGTTGATCATGGGGCGGTTCATTGAGCCAATGATCGATCGTATCAAAAAACAGATCGATATTGATTTTGATGTTATCGTTGATTATGATCGTTTCTACACACAAGAACAGTTGCGCGCACATCCGTACATGGTCAAAAAAGAGGGTGATGAGATGTTCTCAGTATATCAAGGTGTGCAGGATATACGTGGTGATATTGCATTTGTCGTGCATTTTTTCATACCACGTACATACTATACAGATTCAATGCGACTATTGAAATATGCCCATGTATCAATCGCAGTATTTGCACTGGTGAACTTCTTTAGCGTGTTGTGCATATTGGAGATCTTGTGTTTTCGTCCTTTGTTGCGCCTCAAGAAGAGTATCGAGTATGCACGCGAGAATCGTGAATTTACAACACACATCACGGTCAAGTCACAAGATGAAATCGGATCTCTTACGCGATCGTTCAGTGCCCTCTGTCAGGTCATCGCACGGAACAATGCTGATCTGGAACGCCTTGCACAGACGGACATCTTGACTGGTGTGGCCAATCGTCGCTTTTTGGAAAAGTTTCTCTGTGCGGAGATCCAGAGATCACAAAGAAGGAGTTTGATATTTTCGGTGTTGTTCTTTGACATTGATCATTTCAAGCAGATCAATGACGAGTATGGGCATCTGTGCGGGGATCATGTATTACAAAAATTCGCGCAATTGCTCCAAGAAAATTCGCGCAAAGAAGATTTGGTAGTGCGATATGGTGGTGAAGAGTTCGTCATCGTCCTTCCTGATACTCATAAGGATGATGCGCTGCAACATGCCGAGCGTCTGCGACAATTAATTGCAAACGCATCGATCGCATGGGGCGATCGAACGATCGTCATCACATCAAGTGTTGGGTGTGCAAGTTATCCACAAAATGGCGATACAGCTGAGCGAGTTGTATCAGCTGCGGACAATGCCCTTTATGCGGCAAAAGATCGTGGTCGCAATAGGGTTGTCGTTGCGTGAGCAAGGCAAGAAGCCTCATATACATATACTATGTACATGAGGCTTTTGATTTGAAGAAGTATGTAAAATCTTTTGCTCATATACTCATGAAAAATGGGATTTTTGAATCGTGTTCAATTTTTGGAATTACTTGACATGCAAGTAAATTGCCACAAGACTGTGCTGAATTTTGTTGGCCCTATGTCTGCCTGCCGGTAGGCAGGGGACGACGTTCGAACTTTTAATGGAAAATACCCAATAATATGGGGTTTTTACAATATTGACAAATAATCAAATATATGATATAATATTATTCATACTAATGAAGCACGTAAATGTTGTTTACAAACAAGGAGATTATCATGAAAAAGGTAATGATTAGTTTTTTCGCAGGTTTTTTCGCAGGGATTATTATTCTTGTTGCTATCGCAAATATTTACACAGTGTCTAATGTTTCAGCAACCTCTCAAGTGGGTAAGTCTGCATTTGACATGGGAACCCCGTTGGCGAAGGAGAATGAGGATGGTGTTGTGATTGTGGCTCATTCAAATCCTGGGTATGGAGGAAAACAAGCTCAAGCTATCATCAATCGTCGGGAACTTCTTCATAAAAATGTTGTAGAGATGATGGAGAAGGATGGTTGGAACTCAGTTATTGAAGAAGTAAATCCGTTTGACCATACCAATCCCCGAGTGGTTTTTGCCACTGTAATAAAGATTGACTAGAAAAAAGAAGAGCAATCAACTCAAATGAGTTGGTTGCTTTTAAATTTGTCAAAAAATTGTTGGCCCTATGCCTGCCTGCCGGTAGGCAGGGGAAGAAGTTCGAATACTTTTAATGAAAAATACCCAATAAATACGGGCATTTTAACTATTGACAAATAATCAAATATATGATACAATATTGTCTAGTTATATGATTCAATGGGTGAATCATACTTCAACGCAACGCCACAATGTGGCACCGCAACGGAGGTTTTTACAATGGAAAACATAGCGCAAATTGTTTCAGAGGGAAGTTATTATGAAGTTCATGTGCAATTATCTGATGAATTGATTGGTAATATTGATCAATTAAAGTCATTGCTAAATGAATTTTTAAGTGGATCGTATATACATGCATGCATGTTCCGATACGGCACCATTATCAAATTTAAATCTTCTGGATTTGGTGGGTGGTCCGAACAAACTGCACAGGTAGTTCTGAAAAAAGCATCTGCTTGTTTGCCGGTATATGTGCATGATACAACACTTCAAAAAAGAAAGAGACAAGTACGCGATGCACTCAACAAATGTACTGATCTCGACACCATTGAAAAAATTGGTAATATTTTGAAAGTTTGATAAGACCAGTGACAAACGACCCAATCACATAACTGTGAGGGGGTCGTTTAATTTTATGATAAAAATTTGTTGGGCCGGTAGGATTCGAACCTACGCATCACGGGACCAGAACCCGTTGCCTTACCGCTTGGCTACGGCCCAAAGATATGAATTACTTTATGCATTATACACTATTTTATACTTTTGACAATTATGTACTGGACATCAAGAAATCTGCCTCTGCTGTTGATTTTTATGCAAAAATGTGGTATAATTGGACTTAATATATGATCACAATTTTATGGATGATCACAAAGAAAAAGAGCAGGGAATCGATGAGTTGCAAGGCAAGGTTGCTTATCTACAGAGTTTGACAGAAAAAATCATCGATTCAACGCGGACGATCGACAATCACGCCAATGTGATGGTGGGTCTCAATACGGCGATCTTTGCGCTTGTGATGTCGATGATTTCTGAAGCGGATCATTTGAAATTAACGATGGGTATTGTGGCTCTCTTCTCCTTATTATCAGCGATTGCGGCAGTTTTTGCCATTCGCTTGCCACGTCTTTTTTCACGAAAGAATTATCCGATGAGTCTTTTCCATACGCGGCGGATCGCGCAATTTGATTCTGCCGATCAATATGCGCAAGAACTTCGCACGATCATACAGTCAGATGGGAGTTTGTTTACAGAATATGCGCGTGAGGCATACAATTTGTCAAAATATTATTATACACCAAAGAGGCGTATGCTTACATGGTCTCGCTACTTCTTTCTTTTTGGCGTGATTACCAGCGCTCTCTTCCTTCTCTTGGAAAAGATCAGTTGGTTTACTGTATAAAATAAGTAGTGCGAAAAGCAGTAACTATTAACCTTTTTCCAATAAACAAAGATTGTGAACTTGTTGTTTCCTCGTCTTTGCGAGGAGCGAAGTGAAACGTAGCGACGAAGCAATCTCAGTCAGTGTTCAAGATTGCTTCGTCGTTCCTCCTCGCAATGACAAGAATATTTGTATTTTGCGCATCTTTGACAAGGTGCTTTTTTTGATCTACAATAGCGGACTGTTCGTTAAATGATTTTTTACCAATAAAACTCTTCATATAAGATGGAGGTGAGATATGCCATTGCACAAGATCGAGAAGATGCTCTCGTTTGCAGAAAATGAAAAGACGTTTTTTGAGCGCATTCGGAAATATCATTCGGTGTATTCTCCTGAATATCGTATGATCGAGCGCGCTTATGATAATGCTCTCAATGCTTTTTCGGAAACATATCGTGATGGAGGACAGCCTTACTTTACGCATGTGCGCGCAGTTGCAATTATTCTAATCGAGTATTTGCATATCTATGAACGCGCGGATCTGATATACGCTCCGCATGAATTGCTTATCACGGGAATGTTGCATGACAATCCGGAGGATCGGCCTGATATTTGGCCACTTAGTCGTGTTGCGCGTGATTACAATGAAAATGTTGCACTACTTTCGGATTATATCTCCAAAAGGCCGAAGGCAGAGTTTGGTGGCAATGAAGAAAAGCAACTGGCATTTTATCACAACCGATTCTCGACGGCGCCAAAGGATGTTTTTATTATCAAGCTCTCAGACCGTCTTCATAATCAATTGACGTTGTGGAGCTGTGATGAGCAGAAGATCCGGCGGAAAATGCAGGAAACGCAAGATATCTATCTGCCGTTGGCGCGTAAATGGGGGATATTGGTACATGAGTTGGAAGCGACGATTGATAGTTTTGAAGATCGTCTCAAACAGCATTTGCAAAAATGTGCAATTCTATGAATTATCACAGGCGATTGGAGAAATCCAGTCGCCTTTTTTAATGTAGTATAATGAATATATGGAAAGCAGTGAAGGATTTTATGTGATCAATAAGCCACTCGGGATGAGTTCCCAGCGTGTGGTGCAGGTCGTCAAATATTGGGCGCGAAAAAAAACCGGTAACAAAAAGATCAAAGTGGGGCATGGTGGCACACTTGATCCGCTTGCAACGGGTGTTTTGATCGTGGCAGTGGGACGGGAATATACCAAAAATATCAATGCGATCGTTACCGCGACAAAGGAATACGAAGCGAAGGTTTTTCTGGGAGCAACGAGCACAACAGATGATGCCGAAGGTGAAAAAACGATCCATGATGTTTTGCATGAGCTATCACAAAAGGATATCGAACGGGTGTTGCAAAAATTCATCGGGGACGTTGCACAGACACCGCCGGCATACAGCGCGATCAAGATCGCGGGCAAGGAAGCATATAAGCGCGTAAGGCGGGGCGAGGTTGTGGAAATGCAATCGCGCACCGTGCATATTGATGCGATCGAGATCATGTCATACACATACCCGATCGTGGACATTCGTGTGACATGTGGCAAGGGGACATATATCCGTTCGCTTGCGCGCGATATCGGTGAGTGTCTCGGTACGGGTGCATATATGGCGGGATTGGTGCGTACGCGCATTGGCGAGTTTATGCTTGCTCAAGCGCGATCACTTGAAGACTTTGACTACAAAAAACTATGAAAATTGCCGTACATACCAAAGAATTGGAAAACGCGCGGATCGATGGCACGATGGTGTATATTGCAAATGTTTTGCATGCAATGCAACATATGATCGGCGAGGATGACCTGTATCTCTATCATACGCGGCCATACAATGTACACGTGCCCATTGCGGAGCATCCGCAAATGCATGATCGCACTATGCCACACTGTCCGGTGTGGACGCAGACGCGATTTGCACGCGCGTTGTGGCAGGATAAGTGTGACGTGTTATGGATGCCATTGCACAACATGCCGTACTTGCGTCGCAAAAATATGCGTACCGTTGTGACGATCCATGATCTCGCATTCAAATTTTATCCGCAAACATTTCCTACGAAAGATCGTTTCCTCATCAATTTGTGCACAGATCATGCAGTGCGGGTCGCTGATGCGGTGATCGCTGTTTCGGCATCGACAAAAAAAGACCTCCTCGCGATTTATCCGTCACTGCGAGAGGATCAAATCCATGTCATCCATCATGGTTTTGATCCGCATGTGTGGCAGAAACATGTTTCTGTACATGATGCACATATGACGTTGCAACGTTACGGTGTGCGATCACGTGACTATCTCATTCATGTGGGAGCGATTCAGCCACGCAAAAATCTGACGGTGCTTATTGATGCCTTTGCACAAGTTAAAAAAGAATCTCCGCAACTTAAGCTTGTGCTTGTTGGCGGGGATGGATGGCTTGCACAAGGCATTCACGCACACATTGCGCGCAGTCCCTATAAAGGGGATATCGTTGTCACAGGTAATATTGCTTTTGCCGATGTACACATATTGATGCAAAACGCATCTGTTTGTGTTTTGCCGTCTCTTTATGAAGGTTTTGGCATATCGGGACTGGAGGCGATGGCGGCCGGGGTACCGGTTGTCGCGGCGGACAATTCGTGTTTTGGTGAAGTGCTCGGTGATGGCGCGATATATTTTGATGCAAAAAACGTTGCAAAGTGTGCGGAGGCGATCGCAACGGTTTTGTGTGATCACGACAAAAAGAATATCTTGATCGCGCAAGCGCAAAAAAGAGCCGACATGTTTTCATGGGAAGAATGCGCGCGCAAAACATTGGATGTGTTGCGTGCAAGATAGATAGTGGTCATCTTATGAGCGATGAAGTTCATGCTTGTAAAGCATGGAGAGGGCAAAAAATAGTAGGGTCATGCAAATGATCATCATACTTCCAAAAAATATTCCGTAGCGGAAACACGCGAGGCCAACCAATGCAATGAAAAAAACATATGCGCCCAAGAGGGGAAGCATTTTTGTTTTTTGTATCATATAATAGCGACCTTGTGTGCGAGCCATGTATGCAACGATGATGCAAATGGCAAAGAGTTTTGCATAGAGAAGTACGGGTGAGATGTGATTGCTGATGATGCCTGGAAGAATCGTCTCGCCAATCAGTATAATGGCAATGACGAAAAGACCTGCCCGCATGATATCCATGAGAAACAAAAAAATGAGAGGATGGTGAAAAAATTTATGGATGCGCGTCATGGTGTTGACAGATAAGATTTAGAGAGTTCTTTTTTGATGGATGTGAGGCGTTGTTCCAATGATGTGTGCGTCGGTGCTGTAGAAAGTGTAATACGGGATTTTTCAATGGTAACGTGAGGTACATCGATCATAAATTGATAAATATTTCCGGGGAAAGAAGTAGTCTGCTCAAACGGGATCGTGCAGGTATAGGTATTTTTACGCAAAAGCGCCGGAGATAAAATGCAGGTGTCAAACGCTGTGCGGGACAGCTCATCGACAATGATCGCGTTTTCTTTTGCACGAACAGTTGGTTCGATTTTATTGAGTTGGTCATGATCATAGATGTATGTGCGATCTGCATCTCGTGCATAAAAGATCGTTCCAAACGGATGTGTACTGGAAAGATCGAAAAGGCGCGCTTTTTTATGCAGACCGCGTTCTTCGTTTGTAGACGATCGCACGTTGGCAAAGTTGTATCCGAGAGCGGAAAAAACAAATTCATCCTGGATGGGGTGTTTGGTATCGCCATCAATAACAAATATGCCATCATTCGATTTGACGAGTGTGCCGGACGCAAACCCTTTTTTCTCTTGAGAGACTGTGGCGAGGAGATCAACGGCCGAAGATGCAGGGATAGCAGTGTTTTGCGCAAAAAGGTAGGAATCAAAAACATTCTGGCTAAGGAGGGGGTAGAGTTTTTTGTCAGTGCTGCTGTAGTATGTCCCATCGATTTCATAGGTTGTCACGAGATGATCGATATACTTTGTTGCGCCAACTGGTGCGAGGAATGCACGATAAGAATGGCGGAGAGAAAGGATGGTCTTTTTTGGAAGGCGTGGCGCATCGTCCGGAAGTGTGATCGTGATATGCGCTGTGGTAAATTCGCCGGAAGCGGTCAGATCAAATGTTGTGCCAAATTCTGTAATGTACGGACGAGAGATCGTGTTTGCGAGAGAATCCACAGCAGAGCGAAAATCAAAAACGTATGTCGGGAAAATCATTTCTTTGGCAAAATAACCGCCGATAAGCAAAAGCATGCAAAAAAGACCAATGCGAAAAGCATATAATGTCAAGGTTTGTTTTTTGGTGAGTGATATTTGTGATTGTGATGGTTGCATGCGTTTATTTTATCTCATAGATCATGTCGCGCAGTGTAGACGTTGTCTTTGTGGGATATTTTTGCGGGATATTTTTATCAGAGGCGAGATCAAGTTGTTCAAGTGAAAAATAATATGCGGTGAGAGGATGCATGTGGTCACCAAGTACATCACGATAAAAATTGATATTATCTTGCGGTACGATGAGGAGTATGCGATCAAATGGTGTGCGATCGATCTTTTGGATGTCGTAAGGGTTGAAAATATATACCGCGTGTCTGTTCTCCAAAAGTTGCAGTGGCAAAGTCATCATCGACCACCCATTGCCTGTGGAATTTTTGTCTACGAGGATGAGATCATTCGTGTGGAATCCTTTTGCCAGTGTGTGGACTTGGGGAAGGAGGGTGGTGTTTTCCGCATAGGGAAAAAAGAGGAAAAATGCAGGGAGATTTGCCAAAAGCATGATCATGAGTGCGCTGAAAACAAAGATTTTTTTGATCGTGTGATCAGTGCGGATCTGCGCAATACCAAATATGCCGATGAGGATCGTTGCCGGCACAAGGGCAAAAGCAAAACGACGCAGCATCCACGGATGATCACTGCTGATCTGCGGAAAGAAGTAATACAAAAATAAGGGTAACATGATCACAAATATGAGGAGGATCGGTCGGTATTTTTTGTGTTTTAGGGAGAGAAGTATCGTGCCACCTGTGAGTAAAAGCGGTATGAGTAATCCATACATGGTGTAAATGGAGAGGAGATAATAATACTTGTGGGCGATCTTTGCGGAGAGAGACGGTGCATCGCTGGCAATATCAAAAATGGCATGTGCGATCGTGATAAAAAACGGTTGATTCATGATGAGGATCATAAATCCGACGCACAGAAGTGTCGTTACCGGGAAAACGATATGCCACCATAGATCTTGCATGAGGAATGTGCGTATAGCCTTTTTGCGCAGCGTGAGGTAGGAAAGAATTGCAAAAAACCATATGCCTTCAATGCGCACAAAAGGAAGAAGTGCCAAAACGGCAAAAAATGTATAGTAGGATATTCTATCTTGCTTGTCACGCAGTGATATGTAGAGTGCGATCGCACTCCATAAAAGTGTGCCAGCCAAATTTTCACTCAATGTAAATTTGGCAAACCAACCAATGACAAAAGATGTCAGGAGCATCGCGAGAAATACAAGCACATAGCGATGACGGAAAAAAGATCGTGCGACGCATGTGATCGCAAGGATAAAAAGAAAAAGCAGGATGCTATTTGCAACGATCAATCCCGTTACGCCACAAATGCCAAAAAATCCGCCGAGAAATGCGATGTAGGGGAGAGAAAACTGTGTGATAAGTCCGCCGTCCGGAAGATAATAAAAACCGGGAAAGTTCAGGGCTTTGCCACGGCCGTAAATATCAAAAAATGCCGTACTCTCAGGAGAGTGACTGATGAGTTTTTTGTTTTGCGCCAATTGTATCGCAGCACCGGAAAAAGAGCCTTGGTCACGTCCTGCAAAAAGTGTGGGTACGGTGAAAGAAGCGACTGATAGCGTGAATAGTATTGCGATGATGATGTATAGCATGTACTCGTGTGAGGGATGGGGAAACTGTAGTATTTTCTTGTAAATAAAAAAAATGCATAATGCGATCCATGCGCCAAAAATGCCTACTGGATAAAAAATGCCCAATATTGTTGCCAAAAGTGCGATCCATACATACAAAACAACCATGAGGATGATGGTTTGCAGAAATGTTTTATCATTTTGTATGCAGGTATTTTCCACGTATTTATTATATCTTCTATCACATGTGTTGACAAATGTGGAGGCATCCGTGTCATCCATGTGTGAGAAGTTTGAAATTGTGTATACAAAATGGTAAAATAAAAGAAGAAATAAATATAAAAAGATCATGCATCAAAAAAGTTTTATCCGATGGTATATCGGTGATGGTTCACGGGCGATGTTTTCATTGTGGAAGCAGTTGGTTTTTTTTGTGCCACGGCATTTTTCTATGGCGCTTTTGTTTCGTACGCTTTTTGCGCCATGGCATCGTGACATCTCTCTCAAAACATGGCGCGGATTTAGTCCGTTACGATCTGTTGATCGACTGATATGGAATGTCTTTTCTCGTGTCATTGGTGCGATCGTGCGATTGGGTGTGATCACTTCCGGGTTGGTTTTGTGGGTGATCATTGGGGGCATAGGCTTTGTCACAGCGCTTGTCTATGTTTGCGCGCCGGGCGTTTTGGTTGTTTCTTTCGTATTGTTTTTTAGTGCGTTTCGATTTGTTGCTTTTGGGGTTTTTGTGTTTACTTTGTGTGTGATCTATGGCGCATACATTTTGTTTCGTACAAGTGGGCATATGCTGTATGAACGCATGAGCATGAAACAGTTGCATGAACAAAAATGGTTTTATCGTGTGTATGAACGCATCGGCGTAGAAGCAGAGGATATTCCCTATGATATTCTCAGTGACTTTCCCGCATTTCAAAAATTTCTCCTCACGAAAGACGTCACGGTTGAAGAGTTTGAATTGATCGTTGCATGGGAGATCGAACAACAAAAGCGTCGTGAACAAGATGCAAAACTTTTTTCAGAAGAAAAATTTCTTCGTCTGCGACCGATTGGTCTGCACTGGCATTTCGGATATACGGTGCAACTTGATCATTACGCGGAGGATCTTACAGCGTATGACCATAGTGATTATGCACGGTATCCTTTTCATGGATTTGATCAGGAAATGGGATTGATCGAGGTTGTTCTCGCACGACCACATGAAAACAATATCCTCCTTACCGGACAAGCCGGTCTTGGCCGACATATGATCATTCATGAATTGGCACGCAGGATCCGCACGGGATATTTTGAACGAAGTTTTATGCGGTATATGCGCTTCATGCAATGTGATTTTACAAGCGTCATGGCACAGGCAAAGAGCAAAGGTGAAGATCCGGAATTTATCGTGCACAGTCTGTTTCATGAGGCGGCGTATGCGGGCAATATCATTTTTGTGGTGGATAACTTTGAGCAGTATATTGATACAAATATTAGTCGCGGATTTTCTTTTACGACGATCATTGATGAATATGCGTCGATGGAATCATTTCGCATGATCGCAATTGCGACAGAAGAAGCATTTCATGAAAAAGTTGACGCGGATCAGATCGTGGGGCGGCATTTTGACGTGATCCCTGTGCATGAGATGGATGATGTGCATGCGATGAAAGTACTCTTTACACGCTTTTATGGTGAGACACATACGCCATTTACTTATCAGGCATTGCGACAAGTGATCACGGATGCGCAACGGTACACCAATACCGCGCCATTGCCGACGCGTGCGATCAGTCTGGCGATAGAAGTATTTTTGCAGTGGCAAAAGACAGGGGACGGGTTTATCACGGCACAAACTGTCGATGCATTCATCACACAAAAGACGGGCATCCCTGTGGGGAATATTGCACAGGAGGAACAACAAAAACTTCTTTCATTGGAGGACACTCTTCATAAGATGATCATTGGGCAGAGTGCTGCTGTGCAGACAGTTGCTGCAGCTGTGCGTCGCATGCGTTCCGGTATGGCACGACCCAACAAACCGGCGGGAACATTCTTGTTTTTGGGTCCGACGGGTGTGGGGAAGACGGAAATGGCGAAAGCGATCGCTGCGCAATATTTCGGATCGGATGAAAAAGTTGTGCGTATCGATATGAGCGAATATCAGGGACCGACAGCGGTGGATCGCTTGATCGGATCCAAAGAATTGAATCAAAAAGGCGCGTTTGTCTCTGCTGCGAAAGAGCATCCATATGCATTACTTCTTTTGGATGAGATCGACAAAGCAAATCCACGTGTTTTGGATCTGTTTTTGCAGATCCTTGATGAGGGTTTTGTGCATGATGCTTTCGGGCACAAAATCAGTTTCACATCGATGATCATTATCGCCACATCAAATGCCGGTGCACTCATGATCAAAAAGATGGTGGAAATGGGTATGGACCCGGCACAAGAGGAAGAAAAGATCGTCAATGGTATCATCGAGAGCGGAGTATTTCGTCCGGAGTTCATCAATCGTTTCGATGATGTGGTGATCTTTGGTCCATTGGAAGGAGAAAATGTGCGCACGGTGACACAACTACTTTTGCAAAAATTTGCCACACGTGTTTTGAAAGAACAAAACATCGATGTGACCTTTGCAGATGGCGTAGTGGATAGAATAATTGAAAAAGGATATGATCATGTATTTGGCGCGCGATCGGTCATGCGATACATTGATGACGGCATTGCGGACATCTTTGCCAAAAAATTGATCGCAGGCAACGTCCATCGCGGAGAAACAGTGCATTTTGCGACGAAGGATATGGAAGAGGTGGGCTCTTGATTTTTTGGATTCTTTTGGTATAGTGAGTAGCATTGTGATAGAAAGTTTGTGTTGAAAAATATGCAAAAGTGGAGGGCATTATGTCTATGGGAACACAATGTTTCTTGGCAGAAAGAGGTCTTTCAGCACAGGAAAAAGATAAGAAGCAATTTTTTTGTACGCAGTGTCAACAATTTCACTCAAAGTACAACGTGCGATATATATTCATCGAAGGAGGGAATGCGCACGCATCGTTTTTTGTTCCAGCAATGATCTATCCGATCTGTAGGCAGTGTTACAACAAGGTGAAAAAACAAAGTTCTTTGGCTATGACGTGTGTGTTTTTCGATAGGGAATTTCTGGCGTATCACATCACAATGCGTCGCGGAAGGTATCTTGTGGCAAAATTCGGCCATATGATCGAACTTACCGAAAAACAGGTTATGAAATACAAACAAGCCGCACAAAAGTTTATCACTGCGGCATGAGGGACAATTATATATAATTGTCCCTCTTCGATTTTGTGGTTTTTGAAAAGAAAAAAGTCGTTTCCACGTATATCATTGTGGAAACGACTTTTGGCCATCATCGGATGGCGGCGAACTCGTCGCACTTTTTATGAATTTTGTTGAATGCTTTTGGGTCTGACGTGTCCAGATTTACAATATCAAAAATAATTTTTTGCATGTTTCTGGCGTGAGTGCTGTGGCCGTTTTTGATCATTCTGCAGATAACTGCAAAAATATATCCGATCAATTGGGCAACAGTATCCCGCGTCTCTTTTGAGACATCCTCAGTTATGCTTTGCAACAGGATCATTTGTATTGCTAAGTCATATTCCTCCACATAACTTTTACAGATGTCCCAACCATCACTGGGTTTTACAAATACAGGCTCTAACTGCATGGCATACCTCCCATTGATAATTTGTGTAATGTCGCAGTGATGTAATGTAAAGATGACCACGACAATACGGTAAATTTTAGAGGGTACAATTACAACCGTCCATTATAGCAAAAAAATGCAATTTTGTCAAGAGTGGCGTTTGAGCGGACAATGAATTGTCATAAGGGAGAAAGTGTGATACCGTGAAGGGAGAAAAATAGGATTTTTTGTATTAATTGAGAGATTTTTGTGAAGATTTTAATGATTGCACCGACGCCGTTCTTTTCTCATCGCGGGACGCATATTCGCATACTGGAAGAGGCGCGAGCGCTTGAGTACTTGGGACATGACGTGGCGATCGTCACATATCATAATGGAGATGATATCACGCGGTATATATCCACAAAGATCGATGTGCGTCGGATCCGTCGATGGCTCTTTTGGTACAAAAAAACGGAAGCAGGTGCAGATTGGCAGAAGGTGCTCTTGAATGTATTTCTCATCAAAAAAACGATTTATATGACGCGGACATTTCGACCGGATGTTGTCCATGCGCATTTGCATGAGGGCATATTGATCGGTTGGATCGTCCAGAAGATCTTTTTTTGGCGAAAGTTTTTGCTCGTGGCGGATTTCCATGGAAGCTTGGTCAATGAAATGCGTTCACATGGCTATCTCAGTATGCCACCGCTCGGAACGATTTTCCGCATTGTAGAGAAGTGGATCAATGGTATGGGAGATCGTGCGGTGGTAAGTGGGGAAGAAAATGTGTCACTTATCAAAGACGCGCGAAAAGATCATTGTGCAGAATATGTCTGGGATGGTGTGAATGCGCGTACGTATCAGGGATTGCCAGATAGGAGCACGCTACGCAAGAAGTATCACGTTCCGGTGGATGCATTTATTGTTGTATATACGGGAGCATTGATCCAAAACAAAGGTGTACAACATGTTTTGGATGCGATCGCATCGACACGTGAACGCATTGCAGATGTTCATTTTGTTATCGGTGGGTATCCTGACGAATGGGTGCGTGCATTCATCAAAGAGCACGGATTGAATGACTGTGTGACGGTTATTTCTCCACTTAATTATTTTGCGCTTGCGGAAGTGAATAGTTTGTCCGATGTGGCAATCGATCCCAAAGACGCGCAAGTTCAGCAAGCTAGTGGAAAGATTTTACAATACATGGCAGCACATGTGGGCATTATTTGTGCTGACCGTCCAACCAACCATAAATACCTCTCTCCAGACAGTGCGCAATTTTTGTCGACGGTTGATGCGTATACTCTAACAGAGGCGATTATGCGGTTCTATGTGGATAGAGCGTTTTTGGATGTGTGTGCACAGCATGCATTTCGTGATGTGCAAGAGTTTGATTGGAGTGTGATCGGACGAAAGCTTGATGAAATTTATCACAGTGATGGATTAACATGTAATTTAGGGGCGTGATGTTACACAAAGTTGGCAATGACAACAATAAAGAAAAACAAGGGCAAAAAACGTGGAAAGAAAAATTCGCATTTGTTTTTGGGATTGTTGCAAAAAGTGTTTTTGATCTGGGGCTGGTCGCTTTGGTCGCTTTCTTTACGATTTTTTTATATGTGTATTACACCACGGTGCAACCGGATGCGTTGGTGCAACGAACGATCTCCGAGACGTCGATCATCTATGACAGCACGGGCGAGCACGAATTGTATCGCATGTATGGCGAAGAAAATCGTAAAGTGATCGCGCATGATGATATCCCTGATTTTATGCGCAGCGCGACGATTGCCGCAGAGGACGACAATTTCTATCATCATATGGGTGTGGATGTTTTTGGGATCGTGCGTGCATTGGAAAAGAATTTTATCGCCGGAAGTAAAGCGCAAGGAGGCAGTACGATCACGCAACAATTGGTGCGCAATACATTTCTCTCCAGAGAAAAAACGATCAAACGAAAGTTTATTGAGATCGTTCTCGCGATCAAAATGGAGCGACATTACTCCAAGGCTGAGATTTTGGATTTTTATTTGAATGAGGTGCCATACGGATCGAATGCCTATGGTGTACAGGCGGCGGCACAAAATTTTTTTGGCAAAAATGCGCGCGATCTGACATTGGATGAGGCGGCGCTATTGGCATCATTGCCAAAGGCGACGACGTATTATTCACCATATGGTAATAATATAGATGCGCTTAAAGAACGTCAGCAATCGATCATTGCACGATTGGGAGAACTGAGGTTGTATGATCAAGCGGCGATTGATGAAGCGCTAAAGGCGGACACGCTTGCGAAATTGCAGGAATTTCATGAGGAGATCGATGCACCGCATTTTGTATTTTATGTACGCGAGCAATTGGAGCAGATGTATGGCACGGACGTTGTGCAACGTGGCGGATTGAAAGTGTATACAACGTTGAATTATGATATGCAAAAACGTGCGGAAGAGGATGTGTCAAAATATGCCAGCAAATTACCACAATATAATGCATCCAACGCAGCACTTGTGGCATTGTCACCTAAGACGGGAGATGTGTTGGCGATGGTGGGCAGTGTTGATTATTTTGACAAAAAGAATGATGGTGAGGTCAATGTCGCACTCAGGCCACGTCAGCCGGGTTCATCGTTCAAGCCGATCGTTTATGCCGCGGGTTTTGACAAAGGATATCAACCGGAGACACTGCTCTATGATGTGCAGACAAGTTTTGGCAAGGATGGCAGTGGCAAAGATTATACGCCGCATAATTATGATGGACAAAATCATGGACTCGTTCCTGTTCGTAAGGCGTTGGCAGGGTCGCTCAATGTGCCGGCAGTCAAAATGCTCTATTTGGTAGGCATTGATAACGCAATTGATTTTGCAGAAACGTTGGGCATTACAACGCTTACGGACCGTAAACGCTATGGACTCTCTCTCGTACTTGGCGGTGGTGAAGTGAAGCTTTTGGAGGAAACGGGCGCATTTGCAGTCTTTGGCAATGATGGTGTGCGTGCACCGGTGCATGGGATCAATCGTGTGATCGACGCATCCGGTAAAGAGATCAGTAGTGCTCCACAGTCGGAACGTGTGATCGACGCGGAAGTTGCGCGAAAAATTTCCAGTATTTTATCAGACAATGATGCACGGTCATTCATTTTTGGTTCAAGTAGTGCGGTCTATATTCCCGGAAAAAAGGTGGCGGCAAAAACAGGAACAACACAAGATTATCGTGACGCATGGACGGTAGGATATACGCCGGAGATTGCTGTGGGTGTATGGGTGGGAAATAATGACGGCACGTTGATGCGCGCAGGAAGTGATGGATCATTTGTTGCGGCGCCACTCTGGCATACGTTTATGGCGCGCGAGCTTGAATCGTTGCCTGACACACAGTTTGAGCCATACCAAAAGATCGAATCACATATTCCCATGATCACAGGTAATCGTCCTGATGGTGTAAGTGAAGATGGGGGAAAGATCTATTTTAACAAAAACACCGGTAAGCAGATCTCTGCAGAAAAAGCGAGTAAAATGGATAAAAGTAAATTGGAGGAAAAATATGCGCAGTCGTACGGTGGTCACAGCATTTTGTATTATGTCAATAAAGACAATCCGTTGGATGAAACCGCAAAGCCAAATTATTCTGACCCGATGCTTGCTTTGTGGGATGCGGCATTAAACGGAAGTAATAAAGATGATAATAAGGATTGATTCACAATAAATATATGCCAGAAAAAATGTCTCCTGTCGGTCAATATAAATGGGTAAGAAAACCTTTTGAAGTGACGGAAGAAATGCGTGAGGGTGCACAGAAGTTGGAGGAAGAGGAGTCGATCCGTTCCGGCGACATTGGTCCGATACATGAAACAATGTGCCCGACAAAAAAACAAATTGCGCGTAACGATGCAATTTTGACAGAGGAAGGTAAAATGATAAAATCACACGATCATGAGAACAAATAATTACAATAATAGAAATAATAATAATAATGGCTTCTGGGTGAAAAAAACGGTCTGGTTTTTTGCGATCGTGATCATTATTGGTGGCGGTGTGTGGTGGTATCTGACATCGCACAAAGGCGCGGTTTTGCAAAAGACGATCCAAATGGCGGACAATGTGCTTAAATTGGAGAAATTGGACGATAGTACGCGTGCAAAATTTGGCGTGATCCAAGATATCGCCAATGCGATGCTTGTGCAAGATGATGTGACGCGCAGATATTTGGTGCTCCTTCAGAACAATTTGGAATTGCGTCCGGGCGGTGGGTTTTTGGGTCAATATGCTGTTGTGGAAGTAAAAAATGGCGGAATTCTTTCATATAACATCGAGGATTCCAATGTATTGGACAGCACATACCAATCCGATCGTTTGTTGTCGCTTTCTCTGCAGAGGTATTTGAGTGATACGAAGAAGATGAAATTTCGTGACAGTAATTATTCGCCGAATTTTCCGGAGAATGTGGCAGATGCGTTGCATTTCTATGCGCTTGCAGGGAGAGACGCTAATTTTGACGGTGTGTTTGCTGTGAATGCGTCACTGTTTGAAGACTTCCTTACGATCACCGGTCCGATCACGACGACAGAAAAAAATTATGAGGAGTATGGTGAATTTACGAGTGATGGTGGCTTGATGAAGTTGGAGCGTGTTGCAGAGGAGCCGTTTTTCCGCAGTGATGAGCGCAAAGCGTGTGAGAAAGATTTGCGGGAACGTGGCGTGGATGAAGAGCACATGGATGATCTGTGGAACGCATGTATCTATGATGCAAACGGCAAAAAGAAGAAATTAATGGATCATGGAGAGGAGGTTGCACGCAAAAATATTCTTAATGCAATTGCCAAGGAAATGATGCCAAAACTCATCAAGGTGGATAATATTGAACCGTTCATCATGATGGTGACTAAAAATTTGGCGGACAAAGATATCCAGTTATGGTTTAAAGATGAAAAGTTACAACAATTGGCACGCAATGAGAATTGGACGGGCGAGGTAGATCAGAATTGGGATGGGGATTATGTAATGATCTCGGATGCCAATGTGGGTGCGCTCAAGTCTGATTTTTATATGAAACGGACAATGGAATATAAAGTGGATTTCACCGGCAAAAGTGCGGAAGCAAATGATGCGGCAGTGGGACGTATGGTGCGTTATATTACTGATGATGTAAAGGCGCAAGTCATGGGTGGGACATTTGTGACGGACTTACCTCTTGCCACGGCGCGCATGACATATGAAAATACGGCGACAGAGGCAAGTTATTTCAATATGGATTATCATTCGTTTACGCGTCTGTATGTGCCGGAAGGAAGTAAATGGTATGTGCGCGAATGGTTTGAAGCGCCGGGACTTGATAATAATGTGTTTGGCAATAAACAAGTATACGGATATAAATTTGATGTATTACTCGGACAGACGATCCCGACGATGCTACAGTACACATTGCCAAGCAGGATCACTGAGAACGGATATAAGCTCAAGATTCAAAAACAATCCGGTATTGGCACAATACCGCTTACCGTGACGGTGATCGGATCAGATGGAAAAAAATATACCAAAGATGTGCAGTTTGAGCACGATATGATCTTTGAGCTTAAAGACACGGGTGGTGGCAAAGAATTGGTAGTCGTCGAGTAAAATGTCATTCCGACCGGAGCGGAGGAATCTTGCATCGAAGTTAATCAATGTGACTTTTTTATATGAAACAATATTACGTGTACATATTATCAAGTCGCACAAAGGTCTTATATATTGGCATGACGAGCAATCTCTGTAAGCGTGTGTGGGAACATAAGACAAAATGTGTTGATGGATTTACAAAAAAATATCATATTGATCAATTGGTGTATTTTGAACAAACAGGAGATGTGATCAGTGCTATTGCACGTGAAAAACAACTTAAAAAATGGCGACGAGAGAAAAAGATTTTTCTTATTGAAAAAATGAATCCTATATGGGACGATCTGTATGATAAAATTCAATGTTAAGTTTTTAGATCTCTCGACAAGCTCGAGATGACAAGCAGAGTGTCATTCCGACCGTAGTGTAAACGGAGTGGAGGAATCTCAGGCATGCCACCGAATTGACTGAAACGGAGAAATCTAAAAATGCGATACAAAAGAAAACAGGGATCGTTTCGTAGGAAACGGTCCCTGGTGGATTTTTAGGAGGAAATAGTGACGGGGTCACCCTCATGCGTCCATGTGAATAGCCATGCAGCATCAGACATTAGGAGACGAATGCATCCGTGTGATGCAGGTTTTCCTGGCATATTCTGGTGATGAAAAAATATTCCTCTTTCAGTGAGACGCTGTGCATAGAGCATTGGTGCGCCATATGATTCCGGATCATGGGAAAAATAATTTTTGTGTTTCGCCATGATGTGAAAGTTGCCGGTTTTTGTGGGATGCTTTCCGCCAGATGAAATGGGTCCCCAATGGATCAGCTTGCCATATTCATATGCACCAAAATATTGTGTATTGAGAAATACAAATGCTTTTCGCGCCTCATGCTGTGCATGTGGCATATTTTGTGGGACGGGACAATAATTTGGAATGTTATTGTGGTCTGCCGGGATCAAAATTTCATGACCAATTTGGATATTGGTCGGATCGATCCCGTTGAGTTTCATGATGATCGGCCAAGAGCCTTTTGGCGCGATCTTGCTCAGGGTGTCGCCTTCTTTTGTGACGTACACAACAAATCCTTTCGGTATTTCTCTACAGAAAGCGGATGATGTAAAAAAATCAACCCCAAAACCAGTCCCAAAAACAACATATTTTTCATGGATCCTCCTTTTGATAGAGTGTATTTTTTATTCTGTTTTTAAATAAACAAATTCCAGTCAGTATACGCGAGCATTTACGTTTTGTCAATATTTGTGACTTGGTGTGAGTTATCCACAATCATCGCAATAGTTCATTTTCAGTTCATCTCCATGTTCGTTTTATTTTATTTTTCATATATATAATACAAAACATAAAAAGAAATATATTATCATATGAAAAAGATCCTTTCGCGAGGGGTTTCTGTCATTCTGATCGTTTCCATCATTTTCAGTCCACTCCATATCGCATGTATTGATTTTTTACAGCACTTTGTCCAAGTGACGTATGCTGATGACTTGGAAGATCTCTCCATTACAGAAATGGTCACATGGAACAGTGACACGGATCTCAGTATGTACAATACAATATATGCAGAAACCAACGCAATTATCAATATTGAGCCTGGATCAACGATCAAAATACGCAATCTTATCCTATATGAAAATGCTATTATCAATGCAGTTGGCACATCTGAAAAACCGATCACAATCACGCAGTTGCCGATAAATGCTGTAGCGAATGGAGAATATGATGCAGAATGCATTCAACAACCTGCAGGGACGATTTCTCTTGAACAGGATCCGCTCAGTTTGACTGAATCTATTTTTTCCTATGTAACTTTTGAGAATATGGGCACATACATTGACATGAGCCCCGGTAACTACAATTGTCCTGCCATGGTAAGAAATGATCGCATCTTTCCTTCTCTTGCAAAAACTGCGTACGCGGCAAAACCTGCAGAATATTATGATCCATATGACAATGACCCGATCAAGTCATCGCCAGCCGTTTACTATGAGTCAGGTCGTGTAACCATGACAAATTGCACGTTTAAAAACAATGAATTCGCGGATGTCTTGGTAAATATGGAAATTTATGAAGATGCAGATCGTGACAATCATCTTACGATCAAAAACTCCAATTTTGGAGAAAATAAAAAAAATATCGCTGTACGGTCGCGTGTGGTGGATATGAATCGTTACTACGAATATTTTGATGAGCGTTACGCTCTATGTCTCGCAACATTTCCTCCAGGGTATCAGTGGTGGGAAAAATACGAATACTGCTCTCTTCGCGCAACAGGGGAAGCGGATGATAACGAAATGCTTTTTGATGATGGGAGAGTAACTTTGACGAATAATTGGTACGGTCATGAAAATGGTCCCGACACCTCACATATCGAATGGGGTGGCCAAGGTGACCGTGTGTATGGCAATCTCACATTGGATGGATTTCGTCTAACACCGGACATGGCGTCAAACGTCCTCTTCCTCCCGGGAATCAAAGCGAGTCGATTGTACAAAGAGAGAAGTGTTTTGGGTGTCGATAAATTGTGGCCGCCAAATAATTATGTGGACGTCGATGATCTCATGCTTGATGATGATGGAGAGAGCATGAAAAATGTTTTTACGGAAGATGTCATTGATGAGATTGGCGCGCCTATTGTCGGCGGTAATATTTATAAATCTTTTGTGGGCGATCTGCAGGATATGAAAGATGAGAGTGTTATCGCGGATTTTTCCACATATGCATATGACTGGCGGTATGATATGCAAGATATCGTACAAAATGGCACAGCGTATCCCAGCGATGAGACTAAAAATGTGATCAGTGAAATCGAACGCCTCGCACAGTCATCGATAAGCGGAAAAGTGACGATCGTAGCTCATTCCATGGGCGGTCTTTTGACAAAAGCGGCAATGCAGGAATTGGAAAGGCAGGGAAAATCAGCATTGGTCGATACGATCGTTCTCGTAGATTCTCCGCAAATGGGCACACCACAAGCAATTCCCGCTCTATTGCATGGCTATGATGAGGGATTGCCAATTCCGGGGCTCATGAGTGATTTCCAGGCGCGAAAATTTGCAGAAAATATGTCTAGCGCATATGGGCTCTTGCCATCGAAAGAATATTTTGACCGCACAGAAGAACCGGTCATTGATTTTGATACGGCGTTGGAACCGTATAAGAAGTACAAAGATGCATATGGAAATACGATTGGAAACTTTACGGAATTCAGGGATTTTGCATTGGGGAAAAAGGATGATCGTGAAAAACCGGACGTGGCAGATTTGGTGAGTGCAAACATTCTTAACGAAAAACTTTTTGACAAGGCAGCCGATCTTCATGATCACATTGATGCGTGGACGCCATCAGAAGACATTAAAGTGATCCAAATTGGTGGATGGGGATTGGACACGATGCGTGGTGTGACATATACGACAGTAAAAGAAAAAGTGTGCACCGAAGAATGGTCGCCGTATGTCGGAGAAGGAACGCAGAGAACGTGCGAGATCGTGGATACGCCAAACATCGAACCACAGTTTACCGTGGATGGAGATGCCGTTGTCACGACGCCAAGTTCTCTCATGTTGCCAATTGCGGATAATATTGAGAAATATTGGGTGGATTTATTCGATAAGAACTATGGATTAAGAAAAAACAGGGAGCATAAAGATATTTTGGAGGTGGAATCTGTTAGAGGCTTCATATCTGAAATTATTAAAACTCACAAATCTCCAGAAGTTCTTCCACAGTATATTTCTACAAAACGACCGGATGATTCTGCTATTGATGATGCTAATCCTCGTATTCGCATGTCTCTCTATTCTCCACTTGACATCCATCTCTATGACGAACACGGCAATCACACAGGACCCGTTACGACAACATTGGACGGAGAAGAGATCATCAGTATTGAAGAAAACATCCCCAATAGCTACTATGCGGTATTGGGTGAACATAAATACGTCGGATGGGGGACGGACGATGATGTGCGTGTAGAGTTGGACGGTTATGGCAGCGGGTCATATACGGTAAACGTGCAAGAGATCCATATCACAGACACAGGAGAGCGAGAAGGGGACAGTACTACATTTGAACATCTCCCCACAAGCGCTGACATGATAGTCAGTTTCACTGTGCCGAGAGGAGGCATCGCAGATATGAGCGATTTCACAGCAGACTATGATGGTGACGGTACGATCGATTATACGATCACACCACAAATAAACAGCAGTGCAACGCTGGAAGAGAAGGATCATTCAGAACCAGATGATGACGCGGATGCAGATACAGAAAACACCACAGAAGAGCAACCACAAAAAGCATCGATTGATTCATGGAAAGCGTATCAATACATGACGCAGCGCAAAAGTTGTCCGATCAAACTCATACTCACTCTCAACGGGAAACACTTTGATAAAGATGGTATAATACGCATAGGTGATGTGAAGGGTAAAGATATAAAACGTGATTCGCACAGAAAGATCACTGCAACATTCTGCATGAAAGATCTGCAAAGGGCAAAGACGAACTCTCTCAAAACGATCAGCATAGAAAATCCCGACACAAAACGTGACAAAGCAGATAAAAAGATCGATATCACAAAAATTCCCTGGAAAATCACAGCGGAGGAGATCCGATCTGCGAATGTCTACACTCCAGAAGGGATCATCGTTATACAAAAAGCGTTGAATAGTTTTGGTTATATGAGTGCAGGTCAGATCAATGATAATGATGATGAGGCAGCTCAAAAAGCGATCATGCAATTCCAAAAAGACCATGATCTGCCACAGACAGGATTCTGTGGGGAGATGACAAAAAAGAAAATTATTGAAGATATTAAAAAATGATTATCAATTTATGGTGAAAATAAATATGAAGAAAGTGGGAATATTAACAATAAGTGGAATTATTGCGGTCATCGGCATGGTGTATTATCAATATTTGTGTTCATCAATACATAATAAATTATGTGTAACAACACATTATAGTGCAACTGTTTTTGAACCACTGCTCTTGGCTGTCATTAGTATTTTTTCTGTTTCCATTTTCACTTTCTTTATCTCTGATAAAATCTTCAAAAAATGGACAACGTTTACGATCGTGTGGTTTATTTTTGATGCGATCTTCATTGTTCTTGCACCGACGAGCTCTCCTTATTTTTATGGGGGTCCGGACAAAGAATCCATTTCCATTTGGATGGGGTCTCTCTTTGTTATCATTAGCTTCCTCATGTTTATCATTGTGACGATCAAGGAACGAAGGAAAAAATAGGAAAAAAGATGTCTGTCTCCTTGTCCTTATATCGTTTGGCGTGATACCATGAGAGTGTTTATACATAAAGAAAAACTCGTTAATTCGGAAATGCTCTAATTCGTTAATTGTTTATTGTGAATCTCTATCTGATCAAATTAGGCAAGGCGTGGCAGGTGATCAAACGTGATGGCGTCTGCAGAGGTCTTCAGCGTGTTTTTGGAGCGCTTTTTTCGATGTTTCGCACCGTTGGTAGGGGGGATATCCTTTTTATTTCCGGTGGCATCGGGGACAGTGCACTCTACCGTACTGTGCATGTTGCCGAGGAATTGCGACTCAATGGATTCCGATGTTCAGTGACGATACAAGATAATCCGTTTCTCTCTTCGTATGTAGATAAATTTTCGGTTTTTGTCTTTCATCGTACGCTCTATACGGAGAAAGTAAAAAAAATGATCGATGCGATCAAAGCGCAGGATAAAGTGATCATTTTTGATACTGATGATCTCGTGTATGATCCCAAGTATTTATCTCTCATGGATTATTATCAAAAGATGAATTCTTTGGAAAAAAAGTTATATCAAAACGGTCTCGGAGGGGAGATTCTGCGAGATCAATATGTGAAAGTCGCCACGACGACTACGAGTTTTCTCGCGGAGAAGTTGCGTGCGGAAGGGAAGGAAGTTTTTATTGTGCCAAACAAACTTTCTGTCAAAGATGTGCGAGATGCAGAAAAAGTGTGTAAGATTCCGGATCACCTGCCCGCAGTGCATATGCATACACACGCATTGCAGGCGGGAGTCCGGAATGACAAGGGTATTATTCGATTGGGATATTTTAGCGGTACGATCAGTCACAATAAGGACTTTGCGACGATCACAGATGCATTGATGCGCATAATGGAAAAGTATCCGCATGTTGAATTGTTGCTGGTCGGTCCGCTTGATGTGGAAAGTATCCTTGTGCAAAAATTTAGAGAGAGGATCGTGCAATTGCCATATGCGTTGCGTGCCCAGCATTTTGCAAATGTTGCAAAATGTGACATCAATCTTGCGCCACTGGAGAAAGATAATCCATTCTGCGAAGCAAAGTCAGAGTTGAAGTTTTTTGAAGCGGGTATCGTTTTTGTGCCGACGGTTGCAGTGGCAAATCGGACATTTGCAGAGGCTGTGCAGGATGGTGTGGATGGGTTTGTCGCACATGGAACAGACGAGTGGGTGGAGAAATTATCACAACTTATTGAAAATAAAAAAATGCGCAAGAATATGGGTGAAAGAGCACACCGCACAGCAGTGGAGCGCCACACAACGCAAAATGCAAAAAATTTACAGTACTATGAATATTTGAGAGAAAGGATAGGGAAATAAAATTCCCCTTCATTTCCCTTTACAAAAGGGAAAAATTTTCTCCCTTTTGTAAAGGGAGATGTCCGAAGGACAGAGGGATTTACAACTTTCTATTTTGCAAAGGGAATTGCCTGCCCGCAGTACTTTTGCACGTGCAATGCAGGCGGGGAGGGATTGGGAACTCTCCCTTTCGTAAAGGGAGTTGGAGGGATTTTTGTAAAAACCATATGCTCAAGCATTATAATGCATATCTAAAAAGGAATGCACGAACCCTTCGTAAGAATATGACGAAAGCTGAGGTGATTCTGTGGAGTATAATTCGCAGGAAACAAATCTGCAATGTGCAGTTTTATCGTCAAAAACCTTTGGGAAAATATATTGTGGATTTTTATTGTCCTTCGAGAAATTTGGTCATTGAGATTGATGGAGGACATCATTATGAGGATGGAGAAATTATTGATGATGATCTACAAAGGGAAAAATTTTTAAGAACGGAATTACGTTTAAAAGTTTTACGATTTACAAATGATGATATTTGTAAAAATTTGACTTCTGTGGTCGATAAGATTATTGAGGAGTTGGGTCAGTAGAAAATCCCCCTAACCCCCTTTGCAAAAGGGGGAAATATTAAATCTCCCTCAGTCCCTCTTTACAAAAGAGGGAAGTTCTCAAATCTCCCTCAGTCCCTGCCTACCGGCAGGCAGGCCTCTTTACAAAAGAGGGAAGAAATTCTCCCTTTTGTAAAGGGAGATGTCCGAAGGACAGAGGGATTTACAATTCTCTATTGTACAAAGGGATTAAGAACCCCCCCTTTTTTTTGCAAAAGTGGGTTGCCTGCCTGCCACCTGCCTGCCGGTAGGCAGGGTAGGCAGGGGGGGGGATTGGGAACTCTCCCTTTTGCAAAGGGAGTTGGAGGGATTTTTCTATTCATGCTATAATAAAAATGCCTAAGACAAGGCTTTTTTGGTATGAACTTTAGGAAAAATACATGCATAAAGCACTAAAACAACACGAAAACTATAGGGAGTTGATCTGGATGCTTGCCAAGACGGATTTCAAATTGCGTTATCAGGGATCAATGTTGGGGTATCTTTGGGCGTTATTAAAGCCGCTCCTCACTTTTGCAGTGTTGAATTTTGTTTTTTCTGCCGTGTTTAATCCGCGCAACGCAACGGGCGTGGATACATATTCTCTAGAATTACTTGTGGGACTTATGATGTTTTATTTTTTCTCTGAGGGAACAAGCGCAGGTCTTAGCTCGCTTGTGGCAAAATCACAATTGGTGACAAAAATTTATGTGCCACGATGGACGATCATTCTTGCGTCCACGATCAATGCAACGATGATCTTTGCGATGAATTTATTGGTGATCGTCTTTTTCTTTACATTAAAGGGATTTATGCCGAGCATTGGTTCAATAGCATTATTTCTGGTCTTTGCAGTGTTTATCTATATCATTGTCTTATCATTTTCTCTGATTACGGCACCGCTCTACGTGAAATTTCGGGATCTCTCCATGATCTGGGAGGTGCTTCTCATGATCATCATGTATGCATCGCCGATCATTTATCCGCTTGTGACACTGCCGGCGCAATATCATCCATACATCCTCCTCAATCCACTGGCGTTTATCATTCATTTTACCAAAGAGTCGTTGATCCATGGACATTATGCCGATCCATATCAGTATATGATTTTTATTTTCATTGTTGCCGGAGGATTTGTGTTGAGTATTTTTTCATACAATAAATTTATTACAAATGTTGCGGAGGAGATGTAGAGATCAATTAAAAAATTAACGGGTTAACGATTTTACGAATTGGGGGAATTAAGAACTCCCCCTTTTGCAAAGGGGGTTGGGGGGATTGAGAACTCCCCCTTTTACAAAGGGGGTTGGGGGGATTTTTGATAATATTCAGAAAATCGTTTCATCATTGAAAAATTAGGATTTGATTCGAAATTTAAAATTCCTAATTCAAAATTAAATTTCTTATGAAAATATTGATCACAAACAATGCATTGGCATCTCGATCGGGCAGTGAGCTGTATGTGCAGGAGCTTGCACAGCAGCTCGTTTTGCGTGGGCATGATGTTGCGGCGTTTAGCACGCAAGTTGGCGATTTGGCGCAGGTAATGATGGCACAAGGTGTCGTGGTAGTGGACGATCTCGCCAAAATGCCATGGATGCCGGACATTATCCATGTGCAACATCATCTGGAGACGATGATCGCTTTGGCATATTTTCCACAAACGCCGGCAATCTATGTGTGCCATGGATGGAGACCGTGGCAGGAGACGCCACCATTGCATCCGCGGATCAGAGCGTATTTTGCCGTTGATATGAAGACACGTGACAAAGCGATCAATGAACATCATATTCCTGCTACACAGATCGAATTATTACATAACTTTGTTGATCTGGATCGTTTCGTTTTGTGTAGTCCATTGTCTGCAAAACCACGCAAAGCGCTTGTTTTTAGTAACTATGCATCCCAGGGAAAAATGCTTTTCTATATCCGTCATGCATGCAAAAAAGCAGGAATGTCATTGGATGTGATTGGCAGGTCATCCGGAAATCTTGCGGATAAGCCGGAGGAAATTCTCGGTAATTATGACATCGTTTTTGCTGCCGGTCGCAGTGCGCTTGAGGCAATGGCATCTGGAGCATCTGTGATCGTGTGTGGCGTATGGGGCATGGGTCCGCTGGTGACGCGTGATAATGTAGAGCAATTTCGTGATCAGAATTTTGGGTCCATGACAATAAATCACTCTGATTTAAGCATAGACACAATTTATCGTGAGATTTGCCATTATGATGCCAAGGATGCGGCGTTGGTCACACAATATTTGCGAGAGAGGATTGGAATCGATCAGACAGTTGACCGGCTGGAAAAGATCTACGAACACACGATAGAAGCATTTGAAAGTGTGCAATATGATCCGTCAGAAGAGCATTTTGCGTATGCACAGTATATAAGGAATGTCGCAATATTTCTCAAAAAACGAGACGAACAATTGAATGAAATACATGACAGCATTCAACAAAGAGAACAAAAAATGAAAGGGATACACAAATTGATCTTTTGGAAATGGTGTTGTGGTTGTGCGTGGTTAAAACGTAAAATATGTAAAATCTGATTTATGATGCCAAAAATAAGTATCATCATGCCGACATATAATCGCAAGTATTGTATCAAAAATGCGATTGATTCTCTTTTGGCGCAAACATATCAAGGTTTTGAACTTATTGTTGTTGATGATGGATCACGAGATGGAACAGACAGTTATGTGAAGAGTCTGTATAGTGATGAAGTAAAGAATGGAAAAATTAGATATATCAAATTACCTGAAAATAGAGGACAGTCATTTGCCAAAAATGAAGGTCTGAAGAAAGCGCAATATGATTGGATTGGCTATCTCGATACTGACAACAGGATGCATCCGGATTTCTTGGAGATATTTATGGAGAGTATAGATCGATATCCGGATCGTCAAGTATTTTATGCGCAACACAGAAGAGTATATAGCAAATGTGTTGTTGGCTCACCATTTAATTTGGACCTATTAGTATCGGGAAATTATATTGATATGGGAGTATTTGTGCATTCCAAAACAGTGTATCACGATCTGGGAGGTTTTGATTTCTCTTTGCATTGCCTCGATGATTGGGATTTGATCATTCTTTATACGGAAAAATATCATCCGGTATTTATTGAAAAGGTTTTACTAGATTATTCTGATGATCCTAAAGCTTTACGAGCAACATCGATAGGAAATCATAAAAATGAATATAAAAAAATCATTCTCAAATATTATCAGCGGATCCCAGAGGCGGATTTCATGAGTCGATATCAAAATTTGTTTGTAAAATATACTACAAAAGACAATACGACTAATGATTTGATTGAGACTATTTCTCATATGAAATCATCGAAATTTTGGAAGTTGCGGGAAAGATATATGTCTTTCAAAAAAATGCTCAAAAAACGATTCATTTGAGAAATATTAGTGGATTATTAAGGAAAATCACATAAAATGAAGGCACATCTGGGAAATTATGGGAAAATGGTATACAATTCACTAATGGATAAAATAGTGCTATCGCTGCGTATCTCTCCCTTTTGCAAAGGGAGCTGCCTGCCCGCAGTGCTTTTGCACATGCCGTGCGGGCGGGGAGGGATTGGGAACTCTCCCTTTTACAAAGGGAGTTGGAGGGATTTTAAAATCATTTATACTCGTTAAGAAACTACAACATATGTCAGATATTGCCATTAAAGTTAAAGATATTTCCAAAACCTTTCGTATTCCGCACGAAAAGATCACATCTCTTCGCGGTGCGGCGATTTCCGCATTCAAAAAAAAGACCTACGAAGAATTTAAGGCGTTGGATGGTGTTTCTTTTGAGGTGAAAAAAGGAGAATTTTTTGGCATTATTGGCAGAAATGGCAGTGGCAAATCAACTTTTCTCAAGATTCTTGCGAGTATTTATAAGCCGGACAAAGGAAAATTAAAAATAGATGGCATGATCTCGCCATTTCTTGAATTGGGCATAGGATTTAATCCAGAGTTATCAGGAAGGGATAATGTCTATCTCAATGCCACGGTTCTCGGCATGACCAAAAAACAGATCGATGAAAAATTTGATGATATTATCAAATTTTCTGAGCTGGAGCGATTTGTTGATCAAAAACTCAAAAATTACTCCTCTGGCATGAGTGTACGCTTGGCATTTTCTGTATCGATCCACGCAAATAGAGATATCCTCCTCATGGATGAAGTATTGGCTGTGGGAGATGCAAATTTTCAGAAAAAATGTATCGATATATTTAAAGATTATCACGCGAAAGGAAAGACGGTTATTTTGGTTACGCATGACATTAGTTCAGTGCGAAGATATTGCAGTCGAGCACTTCTTCTTCATGATGGAAAAATCGTGAAGATCGGTGATGTGAATGATGTGTGTGATGCATATATCATAAAAAATGTGACAGCTGATGCAAGAAAGGAATTATTGGAAAATGAAAAAATGCAAAAAATTGAGGATGAGCGAGAAGCAGAATTGAGTTCTAAGAATAAAAAACAATCTTAAAGAGCTGAGGAGCGTGTAGCGTTTATTCGTCCAAAGTAATTGGTTGGAGATTCTTTGTAATCGATCAATAAAATTAAAAATACTGTTGAACATGAATAAAAAAAATAATAACGGTTTGGTGATTTGGCTGACCGGGTTGCCATGTAGCGGAAAAACGACCTTGGCAAAAGAAATTGAAAAATACTTCATAAAAAGAGAAATGCCGGTTCAGCGATTGGATGGTGATGTTGTGCGAGAAACGATCAATAAAGATCTCAGCTATAACAAAGCGGATCGGGACAAAAATATTGAGAGAGTGGCACATGCGATACAAAAAATTTCTGACGATGGGATCAACGTTGTATCGGCTTTTGTGTCGCCGTATCAGAGGATGCGAGACTTCACGCGTTCTTTGTGCAAAAATTACGTTGAAATATATGTAAAGTGCAGTATAGAAGAATGTATGAGGCGGGACACGAAAGGTATGTATAAAAAAGCGATCAACGGAGAAATTAAAGATTTCACAGGGGTGCAGGATCCTTTCGAAATTCCACAAAATCCTGATATTGTGGTCGATACTGAGAATGAAACAGTGGAAGAGAATTTTAAAAAAATTATTGAATATATAGAAAAAACATCTGTCATTGATGTTGATGAAGTTATAAAAATTGTGAGAGACGCCGGTGCTATAGTGATGCGTTTTTATGATGTGGAGTATTCTATAGAAGAAAAAGAAAATAAATCACCGGTCACAGATGCGGATATGGCCAGTCATGATTTTCTTGTGAAAAAATTATCTAAATATGGATATCCTGTTCTTAGTGAAGAAGGTGATCATAATTTTATGCAAAGAAAAAACTCCAAGTATGTGTGGATCATTGATCCGCTTGATGGCACAATGGAATTTATCAAAAAAACGAAAGAATTCTCTCTCATGATCGGCTTGGCAGATAAAGAAGGGGAGTCAATTTTTGGCATAGTATATGCTCCGGCTCTGGATGAACTATATTTTGCTCAGAAGGGCGGGGGAGCATATATGACCAAAAATGACCAAAAAGTAAAATTGCATGTCAGTGATAAGGGAATAAAAAACGGTAAGATTTTGGTCAGCAGAAATCATTTGGGAGAATTTGAGCAAAAATTTGCTCGGAAAAATAACATGCAGCAAGTCCCGATGGGTTCAGCAGGATTAAAGATATGCCGTATTGCCAGAGGTGATGCCGAGTTGTATATCAACTCAAGTGATAAAAGTGGTATGTGGGATATTTGTGCAGCTGATGTTATTTTAAAGGAGGCGGGAGGTAAGTTAACTGATATGAATGAGAAAAAGATCTTTCACAATGTAGAGAATGTTTTTTTGATGGAGGGATATGTCGTTTCAAATAATTGTTTCGATATTCATAATAAATTGTCTGATGAATGATAAAAAAGTAATATGTGTGTTAGGGATGCATAGAAGCGGAACGTCAATGGTTACGCGCATTTTGAATATTTGTGGAGCATGTGTTGGTCCTGAGGAGGAGCTTTTGGGATCTGGAGATGGTAATGATTGCGGGCATTGGGAAAATCGTGAGATTTTAAAGATCAATGACGACATTCTAAGTATTTTTGGCGGCGCATGGAATGATCCTCCAAATTTTCCGTATAATTGGGAGGAGGATCCTCGTCTCGATCATCTTTATGAAGAAGCCAATATATTTGTGAAAAAGATGAATGCGATGGATAAAATATGGGCTTTTAAAGATCCACGCACCTGTTTGACACTTCCTTTTTGGAAAAAAATTATTCCCCATATGCTCTTTGTGATTCCTGTGCGAGACTCTATGGAGGTGGCAATGTCTCTAAGTAAAAGAGATAAATCCTCAATTGAAAGCGGTCTTTTCTTGTGGAAAAAATATTGGATGAGTATTTTGAAAAATACAAAAGGCGAAAATAGAATTTTTACAATTCAAAAGAACTACTTTGCTGATTGGAAAAAAGAACTTCAAAATGTTATAGATTTTATTGATTCCGTTGATATTGATATTATTGGAAACGAAAAGGAAATTAAAAATTTTATTTCCCCAAAGTTAAACAACAATAAGATTGTGGTAAGTAACATTCCCGATGAATTAAATGGTGAAAATATAACAAAGTACATATTGGATGAGGTTAGTGATATCTTTGACAAAATTGATGGTAAGATATTTTCCGAAATTCAAGAAAAAGGCCAAAAAATAACGGATTTATCCAATGAAATAGAAACCATGAAAGCATCAAAATTTTGGAAATTACGTGATCAATATATGCGTATAAAAAATAGTGTAAAATTCGCGCTACTTTCTTTTAGAAAATTTATTAAGAAATATTTAAAGATTTGATCATGTCAAGAGTTATTGTATCTATTCCACTATATAAAGACACAATGAGTGAGTTCGAAAGGATCTCACTGGTTCAATGTTGCAAGATCTTGCATGAGCACGATTTTTCTCTTGTTTGTCCACATGATCTAAGTATTGGGGCATACACAAGCATACTGGATTCTTACAGTATTGTTTATAAGATTGGAAGATTTTCCAATGAATATTTTGAAAGTGTGGGGAAATACAATCGCTTGATGATGGATAGTGATTTTTATAAAAAGTATACAGACTACGATTTTATGCTTGTGTATCAGCTAGACGCGTATGTTTTTAGAGATGAACTCGCATATTGGTGTAAAAAGAATTTTGATTATATTGGTGCGCCGTGGTTTGAAGGATTCAGCCTGAGCAATGACAAGTCCAGATTATTGGATGTGGCAGGAAATGGTGGTTTTTCTTTGAGGAAAGTTAGAAGTTTTATCAATATTCTCAATCATGAGAATGATGTGGAGATGATCATAAAACAATATATGGATGGCAGCCAAAATGAAGATGTATTTTTTAGCAGATATGCAAGGGAGATTGATAAAAAGTTTAAAGTTGCTCCTCCGCATGACGCGATGTTTTTTTCGTTTGAATGTCAGCCACGCAGATTATATAAAATGATGAAAAATAAATTGCCATTTGGGTGTCATGGGTGGGAAAGATATGATTTTGATTTTTGGGAAAAATATATTGATTTGATGGGTGTAGACTTTAAAAGGGAAAATAAATTGAATTTGAAAAAATTATCAAAAATGCGCAGTGCCTTGGATTGTAAAGTTGGTGAATATGAAAGCGTGTATCATAGGATGATTACTGCTGAGAAAGAACTGCGTAGTATAAAAGAGGAGGGCGTCCCTTTAAAAGACGATCTAAAGAAGATAAAAAATGACTTCAACCAGAAGTTCGCGATGGAGGCACAGAAAGTCAATAAAGTTCTTTTTCCAAATGGAACCTTGAGAAAAAAAGTTGTAATTTTTTTTATATATAGAATGAAAGGATTTTTGTGGTCAATATTAAAATTCAAGACCTCTATGCCTTTGAAATCAGATAATGATATACATAGCAATACATTTTTACATGAGAATCCATTGGTAACGGTAGTTACAATCACTTTCAATCTCATGCAAGCCGGCCGAGAGAAATATTTTCGTCAATGTGTCAAATCAGTTCATGATCAGACATATAAAAACATTGAACATATCATTATCGATGGTGCATCAAAAGATGGAACAGTTGAATTGATTAGAGAATTTGCTGATAAGGGGTGGGTTAAATATGTATCAGAGCCTGATAATGGAATATATGATGCGATGAATAAGGGCATTTTGCTTGCCAAAGGTAAATATGTGGTATTCTTAAATTCTGATGATTATTGGCATGGGATAGACGGGGTTATGGAGTCGGTAAAGATATTGGAGGAGAATGGAGCGGATTTTTCTTATGCTCCGGCCAGAATAGAAAAAGAAAACGGGCGTCCGTATAAGGGTAATCATCCATATCGCATGCCTAAAATTTCACACGTTTTTTTCTCAATGCCGTTTTGTCATCAAACCATGTTCACCAAGAAGGATATTTTATTGAAAGAAGCGCTATTCGATACGCGCTTCAGAAGTGCAGGTGATTATGACTTGATTCTAAGAATTTGCCTCAAAGGGTATAAAAGTATTTTGGTGGATAATGAGTTTACAACATTTCGATTGGGTGGATTTTCAGGAACTAATGCACAGGAAGGATTGAATGAAGTTTCTAATTCTTACTTTAATCATTTAAACAGACTAGTGAAAATATCAGAAGAAGATTGTGAAAAAATATTTGGAAATTATTTTAGCGGGATACCAAAAGAGTTGGCTCAAGAGTTAAAAAAATATGAACCCTATTTTGACTTCAGAGAATATGAAAATAGTTTTAAGATGAGAAATAGGATAAAGCGGATGATAAAAATCTTATCAAACAAAATGTGCTTTACTATTTTTTCTCCCAGAAAATTTGTAAAGAAATATGTAATAAAGTTAAGAAAACGAAATGAAAAAAACTAATATGGTTGCGAACATTATTTATAAAAGAGTTCTCATTTGGTTGGTAGTAGCAATTCTTTTTTCTGTTATACAAATACAACACTCTCTCAATCGAGGGCAACTAAGTTTACCGCCCAGTTATGATGATGTTTCTTATTTTAACGATGCCCTTGGTCGACTAAATATATTTTATGAGAAAGATTTTGGAGGTTTATTACTTGACTATGTGAAAAATCCACCCCATTCTCCTATAAGCACATTGTTAGCATTTGTTGGTTTTTTGATATTTGGAATACAGGATTGGGCGCCTGCCCTTATGAATTTTGTTGTTATTTTTGCAGTTTTGCTTTTTGTGGATTATTTGGGTACAGGATTGAATTATGGATGGAAAATTTTCGTTTCTTTATCAGGTCTTATATGGCTTCTCATGGGGCATGCGGTCATAGAATTCAGGCCAGATATATTTTGTGGAATAATAACAGCAATGGGTGTTATCTTGATCGCGGAAAAACCGTGGGTAAATATTTCTAATGTACGTCAAAAAATTATTGGTGCTCTGGTGGGACTTGCTCTTCTTATCAAACCCGTTATTTTTCCCGTTACACTTTTATTGATTTTTGTAGCTATATGTTTGCGAATATTGACTGATAGATTTATTTTAAAAATACCAAGAGATCTAAAAAAACTATTATTAGATAGTAAAGTATTTGTGTTGTATGTCATATTTGTTTCAGCCCCCTATTTTATTTTTGGGTGGAAAGATACGATTGAATACATATATCAAAATCAATTTGTCGACCTGGAAAAGGTGTGGGGAATGCATGCCCTTCCATTTATAGAGCGGATTAACTATTATGTGATGGGTGAGGGTGGTTCGATGATGATGAAAAACGATCTATACGTGTGGGTATGGCTCATTGTAGTTGCCTTCGTCATCATAGCTTACAAAAAAATGTGGAAAGAGATGGTTCATTTGCCTGCTTTGGTGGGCACGATAACTGTTGCATATGCAATAGTAACTATTTCCAGTCATAAGAGTCCTTTTCTGGGAGTTGTTTTTCCTTGTTTTATTTTTTTTACAGGGATGCAAATGTTGATTTTTTCCATAAGAAACGTCGCTATTTTTAATGGTTTTTATAAAAAATGCTTGATAGTTTCCATCATATTTTCTCTCTTGATCTCTTTGCGCTTTTTTGAGTGGCCGGCGTCCAATGATCTCGTTTCGCCAAATCCCAGATCAATTGCAGAAAGGAATTATTACAATGGACTATTAGGTAGGATTTATGATGACATTACGGCTGATGTTCGTTTGCGTATACAAAATGATGATGAATCATCAAAAAAGAAAAAAAATAATAGTAAGAAGAAAATATATTTAAGCTCAATGGCTCATTGGGTACATGAGGGTAGTCTTAAATATTATCAATTCAAGTTGCGTGAAAAAAAATTCGTTATAGATACGGGAACATTATCAGATGATCTGGATAAACAAATAAAAGATATAAACACTTCTGACTATATATTGGCCTTTGGTGTGCCTAGCTTGGACACGCCAAGTTGGCTTCCGAGTGCTAGAATAGAGGATCAAGTCTTGCGGTTTTTAAATGGTTCTCCAAAATTTGTGTTGGTCAATACATATACAAATCCCTATACAGGAGCAAAAATTTTCCTGTATGCTAATATTAATAATAATTAATAAAAATGCAACTTTCTATCATCATCTGCACCTACAATGTCGGACAGCGTTTAAAAAAAACGTTGGATTCGATATTGGCGCAAGGGGAGGATTGTTATGAGGTGATAATCGTTGATGGAGTATCAACAGATGGAACGATAAATGTCATTGAGAGCTATCAGGATAAGTTTGGAAAAAAATTGCTCTGGAGCAGTGAAAAAGACAGTGGAATTTACAATGCTATAAACAAGGGTGTAAAATTAGCTAACGGAGAATATCTCAACATTATTGGCGCAGGGGATTGGATGGAAAAAGATGTGTTGAATAAAGTGTATAAACGCATTTTGCAAAACAATAACCCAGATGTTGTTTACGGAAAGACGAGAGTGTGGAACGCTGAAATGACGACTAGTTATGTAAAACAGACGTTGCCGGAGACCTTGTCAAAAGAACCGATGCAACATCCAGCCATGTTTTACAAAAGAGAATTGCATGAAAGATTTGGTTTGTATGATGAAAGATATAGGATCGCATCTGACTATGCTTTTTGCTTGAAATCTCTCTCTGTTGGAAAAGTTGCTGTAAAAATAGTACCGGAAATTTTTTGTAATTTTGTTACGGATGGCATCAGTTCAAAAAGCAGGTGGCTCTCTTTGAAAGAAGTAACAAAGATCAAACAGGAATGTGGGATAGGGACAAATTTTTTGAAAGAAGTATTTTTATCGACAAGATTAGGGAAACGATTATGCCACAAATAAGTGTTGTGATCCCATGTTATAATCATGGGAAATATTTAGAAGAAGCTGTAATTTCTGTTAAAAAACAGACTTTTAGCGATTATGAGATCATCGTGGTCAATGATGGATCGACAGATGAGGAGACGATAATGGCGTTGGATCAGTTAAAAGAAAAATATACAGACGTGTTGTTTATCGATCAAGAGAATGGTCATCTCGCCAATGCGAGAAACACGGGCATACGGGTTTCTCAGGGAGAATTCTTTCTTCCTTTGGATGCTGATGACAAAATTGATTCTCAGATGTTGGAAAGATGTCTCAGAGAAATACAGAAAGATAATAGATTGGGTTTTGTATATACATATACGCAATTTTTTGGTGATTTTACGGCAATTTTACCAAGGCCACAATATGACTTTTATGAACTGCTGAGGAAGAACTATATTGTGGCGAGTGCTTTGATTCGAAAGAGCGCTTGGCGAGAGATCGGCGGTTATGACGAAAATATGAAAAGTGGCTATGAGGATTGGGAATTCTATATTCGCCTGGCAAAAAATGGATGGTATGGAAAGCTAATCAGAAAGCCACTGTTTTATTATCGTAAACATGGCAAATCCATGATCAGTGATGCAACGATAAAAAATGATATGAATGCAGAATATATCCGGACAAAACATGCTGATATCTACGCTCCGGAAAAACTGCATGCTATAAAAATCGAATGGAAAAAGAAAAACCGTGATCGTTACTGGCATGCCAGTTTTTATACGGAATCATTTTTGATGACCATTTTTATCTTCAAAAGATATGGCTTTGACGGATTGATGTCCAGAATAAAAAAATATCTTACTTTTTGATAGCGTTTTCTTGTTCCAAAAACCATTCATACGTTTTCCGAATGCCGTCTTTTAAGTCCGTCTCGTGTTTCCATCCGAGAGAATGAAGTCTGTCGACATTGAGAAGTTTTCGGGGGGTGCCATCCGGCTTGGATGTGTCGTGGATGATATTGCCGGTATAACCAATGATCTCTTTGATCGTAAGAGCGAGTTCTTTGATCGTGACATCTTCTCCGGTACCGATGTTGATGATCGCACTGTCAGAATACGTGTTCATTAGAAAAACGCAGGCATCAGCCAGATCATCGACAAATAAAAATTCACGCATGGGAAATCCTGTGCCCCACATAATGACTTCCGGATCATTTTTTATTTTTGCATCATGAAATTTGCGCAAGAGAGCGGGGAGGACGTGGGAGTTTTCTAGATTGAAGTTGTCATTGATGCCATAGAGATTTGTCGGCATGACGGAGATAAAATTTGTTTCGTATTGCGCGTTATATGATTGGCACATTTTGATACCTGCGATCTTTGCGACTGCATATGCCTCATTGGTTTTTTCCAATGATCCGGTTAGGAGATATTCTTCTTTGATCGGCTGGGGGCAATTACGCGGATAAATACAAGAGCTCCCGAGGAAGAGGAGTTTTTTTGTTTTGTGCAAATATGCGTTATGAATGATATTATTCTGTATCTGGAGATTTTGATAGATAAAATCGGCAGGGTAGGTTTCATTGGCATGGATGCCACCAACCTTTGCAGCGGCTAAGAACACATAGTCTGGTTTTTCATTTTCAAAAAAATCAAACACATCTCGTTCATTGAGGAGGTTAAGTTCTTGTCGCGTTTTTGCGATCAAATTTGCGTAGCCTTTTTTTGTGAGGTTTCTAACAAGGGCAGATCCAACAAGTCCATTATGCCCAGCGATATAAATTTTTGCATTTCTTTCCATGAGTTTGCTTTTATTTTGTAGCTGTTTCCTTTTTGAGATCAAACTCCATCATGACCTTTACCAATTCTTTGAATTTGGTTTTGGGTTTCCATTTAAGAAGTCCTGCTGCCTTGGATGGATCACCAAGAAGTAGATCGACTTCGGACGGTCGATAGTAGCGCGGATCTATGCGAATGATCACCTTTTTGGTTTTTTTATTGATGCCAACTTCTTTTGCACCTTTGCCTTTCCACCGGAAGTCTATACCGGCAATTGCACATGCCAATTCCACAAATTCACGTACGGAATGTGTTTCACCGGTTGCCAGTACGAAGTCCTCGGCTTTTTTTTGCTGGAGCATGCGCCACATACCCTCTACATAGTCTTTGGCATAACCCCAATCGCGTTTTGCATCGAGATTGCCGAGGTAGAGGCAATCATCTTTACCGGTCAAGATCCTCGCAAGCCCACGTGTGATCTTTCGTGTGACGAATGTTTCACCACGTCGCGGGGATTCATGATTGAAGAGGATGCCATTGCATGCAAAAATATTATAACTTTCGCGATAGTTGACCGTGATCCAATAAGAATACAATTTCGCACAGCCATAGGGAGACCTGGGATGAAAAGGCGTCGTTTCTTTTTGGGGTGTTTCTCGTACAAGTCCGAAAAGCTCACTGGTAGATGCCTGATAAAATTTTGTTTTAAATCCGGAGTCTTTGATCGCATCAAGTATGCGGAGAGTGCCAAGGCCGGTTACATCAGCGGTATATTCAGGGTTATCAAAACTGACCTTTACATGGCTTTGGGCTGCGAGATTATAGATCTCATCCGGTTTGATCTTCTCTATAAGGCGAGAGATGCTGGAGCTATCAGAGAGATCGCCATAATGGAGAAACAACTTCACATTATTGATATGAGGATCTTTGTAAAGGTGATCAATACGTCCCGTATTAAAGGAACTTGATCGGCGGATGATCCCATGTACTTCATAGCCCTTTTCCAGAAGCAATTCTGCCAAATACGAACCATCCTGACCGGTAATGCCAGTGATCAATGCTTTTTTCACTTTTTTAATTTAGGCTAGTTAATAAAAATGCTCTTAGTATTATAGCGTATGCTATATAAATAACAAGAAAACGAAAGAGCTGTAGTTAAGGAGGTGTTCAAAATTTGCAGTATTTTCCATTTACAAAAAATGATGATGTGTTACATTCCTTCCAAAATATCTTCCTGAATGCGACTTTTGCATGTTTTTTTGACGTTGGTGTCGGAAATACTATCGCAAATTGAGATGTCTTTTTTACTGATGGCTTGATCCTTTAGACAGTAATCCTTTGTCAGATCTTTGAGAGAATTGCAGTCGGAGCTGTCGGAAATTGTGTCATCGGATAGGCCACAAACGTTCTGGCAATATTTCAATTCTTTCTCATCATACTGATATGGTTCACATTCTCGCTCACAATCAAGCGGTGTGACGTGAATGTATATATTAGCATTTTCTTCTGTGGCGGAGTTTGTAATCTCTTCTGAATTTTCCTCATCGGATGGATTTCCGACGATGTTTTCCTGCTGGGTGTTGGTATCTTCTTCTATGGTGGATTTTTGAGCATCTTGTGCTGAGGGATCTCCATTTTTTATGAGATCACTTTCACGTTTTGTGAAAATGGTATAGGAAAAGTAGCCAACAATAATAAAGAGAATAATGAATGCTATTAGGAGATATTTTTTCATAAAACAAATTAACGAGTTAAATAGTTAACGGATTAACGAACTGATGACGGAATTTTTACAATAATTCTTTAACGCGTGAACTCGCTAATTCGTTAATTGTGTTTAATATAGTGGGTTTAATGAAATTCCCGTGTAATAATATTTCATGATCTTGTCGTATTTCCAGTCTTTGTCACGAGCGAGAACGAGCGATCCATTGGCGATGAGTCCAACCATGTGATTGCCTTCAGATTCGAGTGTTTTTGTGGATTTGTTGGGGTGTTTGCCATAAGGGTCATCCACGGATTTGCACCATGGGTAATCGGATGATCTCCAGCGTTCTTTGTAGCTACGTGTATGACCATCGCTCCATGAGCTATATGGTGTGAGAGCGATCTCATTTTTGTATTTTGCGATGACTCCACGTGTAGCTTCAGCTGCTTTTTTGATGTTGGGATATTTCTTTTCCCATTCATATCCTCGATAGATCTGCGAGCCGGAATCGCTACGGATCTTGAATCCAAGTGGTGCATATTTGGTCGCGTATTCGATATACCATCGGCCATATGTGCGGAAGATCGTGGTCATGACTTTGGTGTGATCCATATCACCTGTGCCAGTCGTTTCACCCATGCCCCATGTGTATTGCTCAAGTGGGAGAGTATTGATCACCCAGATCTGCGTGACAGTGCTCGAGGTGCCGGCGATGATGTTTTTGCCTTTGTAATAGCGTACGGTGATCTTGCCACGATATTCATCATAGGATGAATCCGGTCGGTGTACATTGAAAATAAGAGAAGCGTTGTCGTTATCAGCTGCATCAAATGTAACTGCAGTCTTTATTTTTTTGGAGGAGATAGAGCCATATACTTTGAGATAACCATCGCTGTCATAGGTAACTTTGGTGTGTGTGTTGCCACCAATCTGCGCTAACACATTGCCATCCTTGTCTTTGATGTTATAGGGTTTATTCGTTTCAATCTCAAATGGATCGTTTTGAATTCCAGATTTGTCATAATACCAGAGACCGACAGCGATATTTGGTCCCATACCGGAAGAGAGGAGATTATTTTTTTCTATCTCGTTAATAGTATAAATTTGATCGGTTCCATTATAAAAGTAGTAGACTGGCAAAGTATTTTCCGCTTGAGAAGGATATGCATAAAATGCGATGCCTTCATACACGTTTGTATTTGATTTTGTTAGTTCATTCTTCTTCTCCTCGTCAGCTGTATAAAAATGATCTCTTGTCTTTTTGTCATAAAAGCGGTAAATGGGAATCAGGTCGTCTGCTTGTGCAGGGTAGGTATAAAACGCGACTCCCTCGTATTTGTAAGTTGTTTTTGGCGTGGCGATGATGGTATTTTTTTCTTTTTCACTTGCAGTGTAGAGGTGGTCGCCGGTAATTCTGTCATAAAATCTATAGACAGGGCTGGAATTTTTTTTAGAGAGGTTGTTTAATTTTGCGGCCTCGAGCTCATCGGCCGTATAAAGGTGATCTCCGTTAGTCTTATTATAGAAACGATAAATATCCGATGTATCTGTTTTTTTTGTAGTGTATGCATAGAATGCGATTTTTTCGTAAGAATAGACTGATGCGAGATTTTTTTGCACGTTGGCCTTTTCTTTTTCATTTGCTGTGTAAAAGTGATCGCCATTTATTTTGTTATAAAATTGATAAACGGGTTGTGAATCGTTAAGTGTTTTTGTATACGCGTAAAATGCTATACCATCATAGGTATACGGGGAATTGGTTTGGTTTATCAAACTGTCTTTTTGTTTTTCATCGGCTGTATAAAAATGATCGCCGGTGGTTATGTTGTGAATACGATAAATAGGAACAGTATCCTCTTGTTGTGTTGTAAATGCATAAAACCCTGTTCCTTCCGGTTGATAGTCCGTTGCGGTGTAGCGATCTTTATACGCGTAGAATGATGTTTTTTCAAGGTTATAACCGGCGTGAGCTGTGGTTACATTTCCCAAAAAACAGACAGTGATGCCCAAGAGAACAAGAAAAAACGATAATATGTGATGATATTTTATTTGCATATATATTTTTATTTACGTGCCACCATTATATCACGGGATATATGGGAAATCAATGAAAAATATTCACGAGTTAAAGGGTTAACGAATTTTAGAGAATTAAAGTGTTCACGGAGTGCAGTTCGTTAACTCGTTAATTCCTTAACTCTTTAATTGTTTCTGCCACTCCCAGGCGTCTCGCATAGCGTCGGCAACGGTTTTTTGTGCCACCCAACCAATTTTAGAATTGATCTTTGTGACATCTGCCCAGCATGCGGAAATATCACCTTTGCGGCGCGGTCCGATCGTGTAGTTGATTTTGAGATCATTTATATCTTCAAATGTTTTAATCAGTTCCATGACGCTGGTACCTGTGCCTGTACCGACATTGAATATGTCAAAGTATGGGGTGGTTTGTGTCATGAGATAGGCGAGTGTGGCAACGTGCGCTTCTGCCAAGTCGGTGACATGGATGAAGTCACGGATGCATGTGCCGTCCGGTGTATCATAATCATCGCCAAAAACCGTGAGAGATTCGCGGATGCCGGCAGCTGTCTGTGTGATATAGGGAACAAGGTTGTTTGGGATGCCACTGGGCAATTCACCAATCAGATGGGAGGAGTGTGCACCGATGGGGTTGAAATAACGCAAGGGTATAGCTGAGATCTGCGCACCACTCCTGACGAGATCCTGCAAAATGTCTTCGGCGATGAGCTTGGTATTGCCATACGGGCAGGTTGCTTTTTTCCGCGGAGAATTTTCTGTAAGTGGGCAGTTATCTGGTTCGCCATAGACTGTTGCAGATGAGGAAAAGACGATGTTTTTTACGTTGTGTTTTTGCATGACCGTGAGCACAGTGAGAAGGGAATTGATGTTATTGTGATAATACATGAGCGGTTTGGCGATCGATTCGCCGACTGCTTTGTGTGCGGCAAAATGGATCACACCGCCGATGCCACGTTCTTTGAGGAAGACGGAATTGACGAATTGCGGGTTGTTGCAATTCCCTTCATAGAGACGGATCTTTTTTTCTGTGATTTGTTCAATGCGATCGATGATCCATTTCTCTGCGTTGGAGAAATTATCAATTATGACGGGCGTGTAACCGGCATCGATCAGTGCGACAGTTGTGTGTGATCCGATAAATCCGGCACCGCCGGTGATGAGAATTTTCATGAGAACAATTAAAGAATTAACGAGTTAATGAGTTAACGGATTAACGAATTATTTTTTGAGAAATTCTTTATTTTCTTTTTTCTTTTGTAAATACACTATGAATCCACCAACTTGTTTTGCGAGATTTTCTAATTTCGCATTCAAAATATCAAATTGTTCTTGCGTAATATATTTTATGATTAGCGCAATATATAATTAATCTCTTACTTCTCCTAGAGATCCCTTTGATATTTTTAGAAATCTGACAAATTCATTATTATTGTTTTTTTCAAAACCTTCAACAATATTTGAACTAATTGATACAATCGCTCGCCTGATCTGATCTTGTAACCCACGATCTTTTACAAAAAATCCTCTTGCCGTAGTTTCATAGATTTCTTTTGTGAGCGTCAAACTTTCTTTCCAAATATTTAATTCTTCGAATTTATTGATTTTCATACAAAATTTTTAACTCATTAATTCTTTAACTCGTTAATTTTTGTGATTATCCCATATTCCTCAGCTCTTTCCGGGTGGCAGAGGAGTTCGGTTTTGGTTGTGCGGAGAATTGTCGGGAGATCTTTTGGGGTGATCCAATCCAAGCTGGTCATATATCGCGTGGTGGAGAGTGTGGGAAAAGAGCGTAATATTCTTTTGTTGCATATATGCAAGATGGACAAGATCATGCTGATCAGTGATGTGCGTGGCGCGGGTCCGTGTGTGCCGCATCGAACAAAAGGGATGTGGTGTTTTTGCGCCAACATACATGATATACGGAAATATGGTGGGAAGAGGTGCGTGTGTTCATGGGAACTGATCCCGTTCGGTATTGTGCCGAATTTTTCGTGAAACAGTGTAATTTGTGACTCCCATTCTTTTGCGATCTTTTGCGGGGAGATGTGTCCGCACAAAAGATGAAAAAGGAAACGGTATCCGCGACGCATGGTTTTATCGTGGAGCTTCAACGTGTAATGTAGTGAGGGGATGTCGAGGTGAATGTCGATTTTAATATTGGCGTTTTTGAGAAGGACGATTTCTTCTGGAGAAATTGTACCTCGGATCATTACGCCAACACGGTCAACTTTGTGTTGTGCAACAAGGGTGAGAATTGCACTGTTGGCAGCGGGACTTGCACCGAGATCATCCGCTGTGATCAGTGATGCCTTTGTGAGAGGTGTCATTTTTTTGAAAGATTATAGAGGCCTTTGATATGATTCCACCGGATGGCAAAAAGTGCCCAAAACATATTGATTGGATCAAAAAAAAGATTGATGTGGCTTTTGCGCGGGTTACAGAGTGTAATGGGAAGTTCTTTGATATGTAGATTGAGTTTGCGCGCCAAAAAGATCACTTCAGAATCAAATGCAAACCGTTTAACGGTGGTTTGTGTAAAAATGCGCATCGCTGCATTGCGACGAAAAACTTTGAAACCGCACTGTGAATCACGTACCTGCCAATCATGAAGGATGATCGCACGTAAAAATCGGAAAACAAACTCCATGATCCTGCGATGAAGTAATATGGGTTCCAAAACATTCAAGCCGGGCACAAAACGCGAAGCGATGGCAATATCAATATCATTTGCATGTATCACATTGATGAACTTCTGCGTTTCTTCAATTGGGATGGCAAGATCGGCATCGAGAAACATGACGAATGTACTGTCGGGACTACTTGCGAGGATGCCTTTTTTTACTGCATCACCTTTGCCTGTATTGATAGGGTTATTGATGATCGTCAGCGGAAAGTCTCTGGTGCAACGTTCCAGCTCTGCAGATGTCTCATCCTTTGAGCCGTCATTGACGGCAATTATTTCAAATTGTGCAAAATGAGATAAGAGATAAGCATGAATTTTTGTGAGATTGCTGTAAATGCTTCGTCCTTCATTGTAGCAGGGAATGACAACGGAGATCTTTTCATTTTCCATAGAAAAATTAACTTCTTACTAACGATTTATTATAACATAAAATTCTATTTATGTTGAAATATGCAATTGATGAAGTATTTATATATACGCATGAAAACGAGTATTTTTTCATTAGGAGAATTGTGCTAGAATAACAGCAATGATTAAAATATCAAATGTGTTTTTTATGGTTCAAAAAAACAATCGAACAGTCTTCATGGCGGTTATCGTGATCTTTTGTGTAGCTTTTTTTCTTCGTTTTTATCATATTGATGTGACACCGCCGGGAATCTACCCTGATGAAGCAGTTAACGGGCAGGATGCGCTCAAGGTGTTGGACGGCGCGCCGTGGCAATGGTTTTATACGGACAATCAGGGGCGAGAAGGGTTATTTATGAATCTTGTGGCAATGAGTTTTGCACTTTTTGGTGTAAGTGTAATGTCACTCAAATTGCCAGCGATCATCTGTGGATCCTTGACCGTTGTGGGTACATTCTTTCTTTCACGGGAGATCTTTCGCAGTGATCGCATTGCACTCGTCGCAATGGCGTTCAATGCAGTTGCTTTTACAGCAGTCAATTTTAGCCGTATCTCATTTCGCGCTAATATGTTGCCACTCGTTTTGGTATGGTCATTTTATTTTCTTTATAAGGGTTTACATTCCCGAAAATATCTCGATTTTGTGATTGCTGGCGCAATCTTTGGAGTGGGAATGCACACATACATCGCATTTCGGATCGCACCGCTTATCCTTATTTTTTTGTTGCCATTTCTCATACTTGCACGTGAGAGTTTTTTGCGAGAGTATTGGCGCTTACTTGGCACATTTATGATGAGCTTTTTGATCGTTACTGCCCCGATGTTCTATACGTTTTGGGCGCATCCGGAATATTTCGATTCACGGGCGGAACACGTTTTTGTGTTTTCATCCGCGGTCAATCAAGGACATCCGATAAAAATATTTATGAGGAGTTTTTTGCTCAGCGTTGCCAAATACACTTTTGTCAGTGATTTGAATTGGCGGAATAATTATCCGCCGTATCCGCTTCTCGATCCAGCAACGGGTGCGTTTTTTCTCGGAGGATTCTTCTATGTGGTTTACAAAAGTGGTCGATCGATTTATCGCCGTGTGAAATATTTTGTGCGAAGTGATGATATGGTCATCTATCCATTTCTTGTATTTTGGTTCTTTGCGATGCTTGCGCCGGAATTTCTTACGTATGAGAGTAATCCACATGCATTGCGATCGATCGGTGCGCTTCCTATGGTGTATATTACTGCAGCATTGTGTACCAGTGTATTGTATGAGCATATGTTGCGTGCATATTCCGGGAAAAAGTTTACCATAAGGAAAGCGTTGTTATATGGTGCAATTGTCTTTGCACTGCTCTTCAATCCGATCAAATATTTCGGATTTTGGGCGTATCATCCGCTTACGGCGATTTATTTTGAAAAGGACATCACGCAATTGGCTCACGATATTCAAAAGGTTCCCACGGATCGTGACGTGGTGGTGATTTTGGGGAATATGCAACGCGTACCTGTGCGCATGTTCAACTGGGGTAGGCCGAATTACACGGACTTTAATCCGTTTGAGCTGGATAAGATCGTCTTATCTGATCCGCACAATACAACATTTTTCTTTTCTGATTTTCACAAGGAGGAGATCCTTGCAAAACTTATGGCGCAGTACCCGTATATGCAATTGCATGAGGTGGTAAATGATATAGGACAGAAGTATTATGTCTTGCAATGATTCTAAGGCGTGATATGCTGGAAGTAGTTAAAGAGTTAACGAATTAGTGAATTAACGAATTTCAGTATTGAGCTGAAAAATATCGATATGGATAACAACAATAGTGTAAAAGTAGATGTTTCTGTGGTGGTGCCACTGTATAATGAAGAGGGTAATGTGCGTGAATTACATAAGAAGATCGTGGATGCATGTAATGCGCTGGGAAAGACGTGTGAGGTCATTTTTGTAGATGATGGATCAAGTGATGGGACGGTTGCGCAGTGCGCAGATCTGTCGCCATTGACATTGATTCGGTTGCGAAAGAATTTTGGTCAGACGGCGGCATTTGATGCAGGATTCAAGCAGGCACAGGGTAGGGTGATCGTAACTATGGATGGTGACCTGCAAAATGATCCGACAGATATTGTAACGATCCTCGCAAAGATGGATGAGGGGTATGATGTTGTCTCAGGATGGCGGTTTGAACGCAAGGATCCACTTAGTAAAAAGATCTTTTCTCGTGGTGCCGACAAACTGCGCAAGATCCTTCTCAAGGATTCAATCCATGATTCCGGTTGCAGTCTCAAAGCATATAATGCCGAGGCACTCAAAAGTGTGGATCTTTTTGGGGAGATGCATCGATTTATTCCAGCACTTTTGGAGTTGGATGGGTACACGGTTGGCGAGGTAAAAGTCAGTCATCATCCGCGCATACACGGAGTGACAAAATATAATTGGAAACGTTCAGTCAAGGGATTGGTGGATATGATCTCGATCTGGTTTTGGCGAAAGTATGCATCGCGACCTCTGCATTTTTTTGGTGGAAGCGGGATCATTTTGATCGGACTTGGCTTTGTAATTCTTATGTGGATGGCTATGGAAAAGATTTTTCTTGATGCGTCGATTTCTGACCGCATTTGGCCACTCATGGGTGTATTTTCCATCATACTTGGTGTGCAATTCTTTGCATTTGGTCTTTTGGCGGATATTGTGATCAAAACGTACTATAAAGCGCGTGGACGCATGAATTACACGGTGCGAAATACGACAACAAAATAGCATTTTGCGCGTTTTTGTGATTTGTTCTATACTGAGCGGAGTTCTTTAAATGACTAAAGATCATGTATATTTTTGTTCTTCATGCGATATATCCATACAAGATAAAGGAGAGAAAAAATGAAGATCGTGATGATAGGAGCGGGATATGTTGGATTGGTGACGGGCGCATGTTTCGCAGAATTTGGCCATGACGTAAAATGTGTGGACACTGATGAGGACAAGATCGCACAGATCTTGCGCGGTGAAATGCCGATCTTTGAGCCGGGATTGGAAGATCTGGTAAAAAAGAATATTGCGCAAAAACGCCTGGGATTTGTTACTGATATGGCGCTTGTCGTGCCGGAAGCTGATGCGGTTTTTATCGCCGTTGGGACGCCGAGTAGTCGTCGTGGCGATGGTCATGCGGATCTGAGTTATGTTTATGATGCGGCGCGCAATATTGCAAAATATCTGCAGGGCTATACGGTTGTTGTTAACAAAAGTACGGTGCCGGTTGGCACAGCGGTGCAAGTAAAGCGGATCATTGGTGAGGTTGCGCCACAAGTACGCTGTGATGTTGCATCAAATCCGGAATTTCTGCGCGAAGGGGCGGCAATCAAGGATTTCATGCATCCTGACAGAATTGTGATCGGTGTGGATTCCGATCAAGCAGAACAATATCTGCGTATGGTCTATAAACCGATCAATTTGACAGAAACCCCTTTATCGGTAGTGGACATTGCCACTGCAGAAATGATCAAGTATTCTGCCAACGCTTTTTTAGCCGTCAAGGTCAGTTTTATCAATGAGATCGCGCGACTGTGTGATGAAGTTGGTGCTGATGTGGTGAAGGTTGCAAAAGGCATCGGCATGGATAGACGGATCGGTAAAAAATTTCTCCATCCCGGACCCGGATATGGTGGATCGTGTTTCCCCAAAGATGCAAAGGCACTTTGTGCTATTGCGCAGGAACATGGTGTGCCCTTGCGGATCGTTGGAGCGGCAATCGAGGCAAATAACTCTCAGAAAGCGCTCATGGTCAAAAAGATCCGTGATGCGCTTGGCGGAAGTGAAGCAGGTAAAAGGATTGCGATCCTTGGATTGGCATTTAAACCGGATACAGATGACATGCGGGACGCACCGGTATTGACGATCATTCCCGCGCTTGTGGAGAAGGGAGCGATCATTTATGCGCATGATCCGCAGGCGATGATAGAGGCAAAAAAGTATCTGCCTTGGGAGGTTGAGTATTATCCGGATCCCTATGAAACATGCAGGGGTGCACATGCTGTTGTGATTATGACCGAGTGGAATGAGTTTCGGGCGTTGGATCTGGAACGTTTACGTTTGTCTATGGAACCGGATCCGGTTTTTATTGACTTGCGTAATGTCTATGTGCCAAACGATGTGCGGATGTATGATTTCCGTTATGTCGGTGTTGGGCGCAATTAAGTGTTTATCCTCTACAATTACCGAGAACTGCAATGGCAGTTTTCGGTAATTTTTTTTTCATGTATAATGTATAATATGAAAAAAGTATTGTTTTTCAATTACGAATACCCGCCTCTTGGCGGTGGTGCGGCCAATGCGACCAAATATATCTTGCGGGAATATGCGCGTAGCAATGATGTGTCGGTTGACCTCATCACATCGTCGATTGGTCGGAAATATCACAGTGAACATATCGGCGGGCAGATCACGATCCATTTTTTGCCGATTGGCAAAAAAGAGGGACAATTGAATTATCAGACCAAATGGCAATTGATCACATATACATGGAGAGCATATTTTTTTGCGCGCAAACTGATGCACAAAAATGTGTATGATCTGACGCATAGTTTTTTCGGTGTGCCATGCGGTGTGATTTCTCTTCTCATTAAAAAGCAATACAAAATTCCTTACGTTGTATCTTTGCGTGGTGCGGATGTGCCGGGGTATAGTGAGCGATTTATGAACTTGTATAGTATTTTGACTCCGGTCATTCATTACGTGTGGCGAGAGGCAAAATATGTAGTGACAAATAGTAGGGGACTTACGGAATTGGCGCGAAAAAGTGCACCAGAGCAAAAATTTCTTCAGATCGCCAATGGTGTTGATACGCATTTCTATACGCCGGGCTTGCGCACTCTCGCTGATCGCAAAAAGGAATTCCGCATCCTTTTAGCGTCGCGGCTCTCTCGGAGAAAGGGGTTTAACTATGCGATTGACGCGTTTGTGGAACTTTTTGATCTGTATCCGCATATCCGCATGCGCATTGCTGGCGGCGAGGGAAATGCCATGGAAGAATTAAAGGCGCAGGTAAAAAAATATCGCTTGGACGGGCGCGTGGTATTTACCGGATTATATACAAAAGATCAATCGCCACAAATTTACTGTGATGCGGATGTATTTGTCATGCCATCGCTTAACGAAGGGATGAGCAATAATTTGCTGGAAGCTCTTGCTGCGGGATTACCTGTTCTGATGACGCCGACAGGCGGGGCGGAGGAGCTGGTACGCGACGGAGAGAACGGCTATCTCATCAAAATGCATGATGTGGCATCAATTGTTGAGAAATTGAAGATCCTTATCGAAAATCCGGAGGTGTGTGACGGATTTGGTCATGCGAGCCGCACAATTGCCGAACAAATGAGTTGGGAACACGTTGCAGAACAATATAAACATCTGTATCACACAATGTCATGAAAAAACGCATCAAAAAATACATAAAGATCATGGGAAAGATTTTTATAACCGGTGTCCTGGTTTATTTCTTGGTGAGAAATGTCGATTGGGCGGAAGTTTGGGGATATTTTCTTTCAATGGATCCGTGGCTTGTTATAGTATCCATAGTCTTTTATATTGGCGGACTTATGATCAGCGCGCAAAAATGGCGCGTTTTGGCCAGACATCTTTCTTTTGAGAAGGACTTTCTTTTTTATATGCAGACATATATATTTGGGACATTTTTGAATAATTTTTTCCCGTCATTCGTAGGGGGTGATACCTATCGAACATTTGCGCTTGGCAAAAAAGAAAAAAGGCTGAAAGCCGCTTCTGCGACCGTTGTTGTTGATCGCATCTCAGGATTATTTGGCACGATCATTCTGGCTGTTTTATGCAGTGCTTTCAGTATGCGAGAGATCATGTATGGTGTCGTCGTTTTTTGGATAGTGTGCGGTTTCAGTGCCTTCTTGGCAGTTAGCGGTTTTTTGATCATTTTTTATCATGCAAAATATGTGCAAGCTGTCATGCGTTGTATGCCACGCTATGTGATCGCGTATGTAAATATTTTGTTACGCTTTCGCAGGCGTCATATTGGAGCGATGTCACTCTTATATGTTTTTGCCTTTGCCTTTGTGGGTGTTGCATGTGCAAATTACACGCTTTTTCTCGCAATGGGCGTACAGTTGTCTTTTGTTAATTTTATAAGCGTTGTTTTTCTTACAAATATTATTGCTGCTGCGCCAATAAGTATCGGCAATATTGGTACGAAGGAGTGGGCATATGTTTTTTTGTTTGGATTGTTTGGTGTTTCCAGCAGTGCGGCAGTCGCTGTTGTGCTTTTGTCTCGTGTGATACAGATGATGATTAGCTTTGCCGGGATTCCATTTTTTTTGCAAGAGAGGAAAAAGATGCAGGAGGGGATTTGACAATTTACGAGAGAAAGCGTACGTTATCGTGTAGCTGTAAGTTCATTTATTATTGTATAACAAAAATCGTAGGTCGGAGATGCTCGTGCGTTGATTCTACAAAAACACACACGGAGGATACTATGGGGAAAAAATAGGCGTTTTTGTGTAGGAGATGTAATTGCAAATGGTGCAGATCCGCGACAGAAGAATTTCTGTTGCGGGAGCATTCGGTCTTTTGCGGATGAGGGCTATTGGGTTACAACGCCAGGCGGTGTTGGAGCTGGTACTGTCAGAGTGACAGACAAGGATGCGATCGATCTTACTGTGATTCTTTTGGAAAATTGTGACGTTGAGATTATCGCAGACATTCGCTATCTCAACAGAGATCATAAATTGTTTTTTGGCGGTGTTGTTGACCAAAAATTTTCCTCTCCTGGTAGAGTTTGTATTGCAAATGCTTATGGGAGTGCATACATTGATCGTGCGCATGCCATTGGAGGACAGGAAGCAATGCATATGATCTTTGGACGATGTCCGCGTTGATTTTTTGTAAATATCAAACCAGTCATAGAAATTGTATGACTGGTTTTTTTGTGATATAATCGTTGTGTAATAAAAAATAATCATTAAACAAAAAAACAATATGAAAAGCGGACACTATATGGCGATCTTTATTGTGATCGTTGTGATCGTTGCCGGCGCGATCATTTTTAATGCGCGAACGATCAATGATATTCCTAATGATGTGGCAACGATAAAGTCGCAACCAGAACAAAATGGGAAAGATGTTGTGGCAGAGCAAAAACCGATCAATGTCATGAAGGATGCTGATATAGAATTTGATGCAGAAGATACAGCTACTGATGAGAGTGTGGATTTCAGCGATGTGGAGAATGTGATGCCAGAAGAAAATGTTGCATTTTAATAGATCATTCAATTATTAAAAAATATTATATGAAAAAAACAATTATCATATCGGGCATTGCATTTTCGGCAATTATTGCAACGCAATCCGTGTATGCTGTTGCCGGCAATGCTGATGATCGTGCCGCTATGCGTGCAGACAAGCAAACAGAAATCGCCGATAAGAAGGCAGACAAGCAAACAGAAATCGCAGACAAGAAAGCGGAAAAGATCTGCAATAGGATCACCGCGCGCGTTGAGAATATGCGAGAAAAAACGGTAAATCGAGAGCAATTGGGATTGGAAAAAGTCACTGAGAAATTGGCACAGGTCAAAGAGCGACGTACCGTACGGCATGAAGAATTGGTACAACGTCGTGCGATGCGCGATGCACAACGCCAAAAATTCTATGACGCACTCATGACACAGGCGACAACTGCAGAGCAAAAAGAAGCGGTGAAGCATTTTGAAACAACGATAGAAGATGCAGTGACAGTGCGTCGTGCCGCAATCGATTTGGCGACCAAAAATATGCAAGATGCTGTGGATGCACTTGTTGTAGAGAAGCAAAATACAATTGAAAAATTGTTTGCAGATTACAAGACATCGGAGGAGGCGGCATTTGCAAAAGCGGAAAGCGCATGCAGCGATACATCGACAGAAACGGATCTCAAATCAATTGCAAAGACATTGAATGCGGAGTTAAAAGACGCACGAGAAACCTTTAAAGCCGGAGTTCGTGAAACACGCACGATGGGTACAGAAATTCAAAAACTTGCAGAGACCAAGAGAGTGGCTGTGCAAACAGCAGTCAACGCATTCAAAGAAGTCGTGCAACAAGCACGCATTGAATTGCAAAAAGTATTTGGCGGAACGATCAATGTGGATACTGATACCGATATGGAAGCAGGTGAATAGATCATTGTGAACAATGCCCAAACCCTTGTCTTTTCAACGGTTTGGGCATTTTGTATTTTATGGGAAATACAGAAAAATATTGTTTTTATAATAAGTATTTTATTTTTTTGCAAAAGGAATGATGATGATGTAGTTGTCCGGACGGTCGTTGATATTTAGTCGCCATGCCGGATGGGCAAATGTTTCCGCGCTGTAATAGAAATCTCGATCAACTTTTTTCTGAGAGTCGGTGGTTGTGATCAAGAATGGTTTGTGGATGACCCCACGGCGCGTAAAGACGAAATAACCAATATCCGTGTGATCCAGGTCGATCGTGATAGGACTGATGCACTTGCCGATAAAGAATTCACAAAGTCCGTCATGGTCAGACCACACGATCAAGTCACGCGCATTGGGCAGTGTATTGAGATACATCGCGGCCTCATATACGCCATATCCCCACGAATCAGTGACGGTGTATTTTTTTGGCAAGAGGATACTTTCGTAATTGAATAAATACGGTGCGCTGCCAAAGAGAGCAATGCTTTGCATGATGATAATGATAGCGAGGAGTATAGGAAATTCTTTTTTATTATGAAATTTTTGCGGTAAGACGTCGTGTAACATATGGGTCAGTATAATTGCAGCAAGGACAGCATAAGGCACATAAAGCATGAGACCATAGCGCACATTGACAAAGATGTCTGATAGTATACCACCACCGACAAATATGATTGTTGCAATAAACGGGAAATATACCATGGGTTGATGCGGAATTTTTTTGTTCCACAAAAGAAAAACGGCTGTACATATGCTTAGCAGAAGAACAAGCGGATGCAAAGAAAAGATCACGTTTTGCATTTGAATTGCAATTGCAAAAAGTGTGTGAAGTGGTTCACTGTATTGTGCCAATTGCGGAAATGATAGTTTTTCAAGTTGTTGTGATGATTCCTTGATGTTTTCAAGAGGAAAAAACGGGGTTCTTGTCCACGCATTGATCAGTGAAATACTGATGATCGCAATGTACAGTACAAGTATTGTCTTGAGGATAATGTGTGTCGTTTTTTTGAAACGTGTGGTGAGCCATGCACCGATGAAAGGAAGGATAATGGTCAAAATTCCAAAAACGATCATTGATAACAGGAAAAGAGGAATTGTGCGAAAATCATCTTTGGCGGTAAAAAAAAGATCGTGTGAATGTGAGAGGGAGATAAAAGGATTGGCGAGTACGGAGAGAACGGGGGAATAAATCGTGCCGTAGAGGAAGTGTGCGGGATTTTGGATCGTTGCCGGCAAAAAGAGTGCATAGAGCAGCCATGACGAAAAAGCAATTGTGGCAATCGCTTTGACATAGGACAGGAAGGAAATTATTTTTTCGCTGTAAAATGTGTGAAGCACAAATATGATCGGATAAAAAACAAAGAGTAAATTCGCAGTGTATTTTGAGAGTAATGCACATCCTGTCGCGACAGCACAGATAAAAACAAATTTCTTTTGTCCGTGTGTGAGAAATGCATAAAAACTGATAAGAGCAATAGCAGAAGTGCCCCAAAGGATCGCGTCAGGGTTGATGATTTGGCTGATCCCAATGAGTATGGGATTGAGCCCGATCAGAAGGATGGAGATCTGCGCAATGCGAATGCCAAAGGCTTTTAGTAGAAGATAAAACAAAAGCGGGAGAAGGATCAGCGCATTAAAAAGGAGGATTGGTGTGCGCAATGCGAAATTGATGCGTTCCGTCTGTTCTGTAAAAGAAACGTCATATAGTTTCACAGAATTTCCATCACTGTCAGTATATCGTGTGGACTCCTCCACTGCGATATTGCTGTGTCCTTGCGGATCCGGCGCAAAGGGTAAACCTAAACCGCTGAGCAGTGCAACGGTGATGCCAGGCTTGTCATTGATGCGGGTTTTTTTCCAATCATTTTTTGTGATGCCGTCGTGGAGTCCCGTGTAATATTTTTGAATGCGATCGTATTTCCAAAAATGTTCGTCAGTTGTTTCAAATTTTGACAAGTGAAAAAATCCAAAGGCAACGAAACCGATCATTGCAACAAAAAGTGGGAGTGTAGCGAAAATTTTTTCTTTATTGAGATGCATTGTTTTTATCTAAAATGACCAGATCATCTCCCGAGATGATGCGAATATAATTTGCGCGTCGATTTCCTGGGGAAATCTCATAGATGCTGTTCGGATAATCGTACAAACGATCCAGCCGGAGAGGATAGGAAGGGTCTGCTTCAAGTCGTTGTTCCGTAATGCGTTTCGTGCCATATTCACTGCCGCGAGAAATGACATAATAGTCATAATCAGTGCCATTTTCATCAAATTCATTGAGATGCACGCGACTATTGCAATAGCCGACAAAAAAGACGCAAACGCCGTTTTTGTCCGACCATATCTTGAGATCGCGTGCATGAGGCAATGTGTTGAGATATTCTGAAATTTCATAACTACCGTCACCCATATCTTTTGGATTGACGATGTATGCATTTGGCAAAAGCATGCTCGTATAGCTAAAATAAAATGGCTTAACTGTCCAAAGTGTGTATAGTGATGTCGCAGCAAACAAAAATGTGACGATGATAAAAAGTGTAGGAAATTTTAACTTAGTCCACATGTAGTGCCATCCATATGCTGCGATGACAAAAAAGAGTGGATAAAGAATGATTTGATAACGTGTTGTTGCCGCGATGAGGCTGATCGCTGAACCGGCATAAAATACAATAATAAAGAGCATCGTATGCCACAAAAAAGTATGATCAAATTTTTTGATCGTGCGATCAAATGATGCGATGATCGCACAAAAGACACCAACAAGTATAATGGGAGATATGGAATAGATCATCGCATAGAATCCGGAAGAAAAAACTGCAAGAATGGAAAATTGGGAAGTGCTCTTGGGTGCTGCGAGGAGTCTTTCAAAGTTTGTCAGAAACATATGTGCACTTGCGTTTACGATGACAGTGATCATGATGATCGCAAAAATCGTGGAAACTGTGTAGAAAAAAAATACACGATATTTTTTGCATAGTGTAATGATCCAAATGAAAATTTGTGAACGAAGAAAAAAGTGATCAGCCAAAAAAATGACACAAAATCCTAAAAATGGTTTCCACACAGGGGTAAATGCCTCGCTCCCGATCGTTGCAAGAAGTAGTCGATTCGGTATGAGCCATGTACCGGGAAAGAGAATATAAAAAGTTGTGAGTGCAAGAAATAATATGATGCCGATGTCAATGATCTTATTGCGGAGATAGGTATATGTGTCAATCGTATCTTTACTGAAGAGAAAACCTGAAAAGATCTCAAGAATAAAAAATACAATAAAAAGATTGGCGATGTATTTGGTGAGGAGGGATAATCCCAACAAAACACCGGTGCTGTAGAGCCATGAACGTGTCCGTTTTTTGAGATATAAAAAATAGCACAAAAAGGTCAATGGCATAAAAACCCAACTGAGTGCATCGGGATTGATGAGGCGTGATATGCCGATGAGAATTGGCGATAAGCCGATCATCAGCGTTGCAAGAGTCGCCGTTTTTTGTCCAAACAGTTTATGAATGAATATGAAAAATAATATGATCATGATCCCACAAAAAATGAGCGTTGGGAGTCGCATGATGTAGAGCATCTGTGCAAGTTTTGGACCGTTGTCAAAATTATGATAAAAATCAGATGGTGTGGTCCATAGTAAGCCAACACCGGAGATCATTGCCAATGTGACGCCGGGCTTGTCGCTTGGACGCGTATTTTTCCAGTCACGTTGTAAAATGTTCGGATAATACTTTTCAATACGGGATTCCTCACCGTATGTCCAGAGTTTTTCATCTACAAAAGATCCTTTGTTCAAACGAAATAGTCCAAAAAAAATGAAACATAACACGATTGCAAGTGTGAATGTTATATTGAATGGTGTGAATATTTTTTCTACATGTTGTTGGGACGGTATGTCAATGTCAGATGTGATCGTGCGATGCGTGTCGATTTGGTAGAGGAGATAACCGATTAGACCAATGAACCAGAGGCCAACAGAAAGATAAAAGATATAATGGATCGCGCCGGTAATAAAAAAAGCAATACAAAATGCACAAATGGATGGTGCAGTGATTGTAAAAAAAAGGAGAATCTTCTTGTGCAATGTGTAATAACAATAAAAAGATATATAGCCAGAAGTGATAAAGAAAAGTGCATAAAAGATCTTGAGTGAGGAAAAAATATGTAATGCACGTAGAGCGTCAACTTTATGCACAATAATGACCAGTGTGATAAAAAATAACAGTGCAGAAAGAACGATTGATCGAGGACTAAACCGTGGGATAGTTTGCATACTTATCCAAAAAAACATATTATTACAATACGTTCAGTATAGATGAAATATGGGTAAAATCAAGGATATCGCAAACAAAGCATCGCAGTATAAATATACATGTGTTTTATTGGGTATTATTTTCGCGATGGGTATTTTCTTGCGTGTTTTCCATTTCAGTGTGTGGATGCCATTTGAGCTTGATCAAGCGCGGGATGTTTTTGTGATCTATGATGCGGTGCACGGAGGTTTCGATCATTTGCCTCTTTTGGGTCCGCAAGCGCGAGGCAGGGAATTGTTTCTCGGGCCGATTTTTTATTATTTCGGATTTTTTGCGAGCATGATCTTTGGCGTGTCGCCGGAAGCCGTGGCTTTGCCTGATCTATTTTTTTCACTATGTGCGATCCCTTTATTTTATTTGTTTGCACGATTGTTCTTTTCTCGTTTTGTCAGTGTATCACTCACGGCAATTGTGGCGACGTCGTTATTTTTGGTGACATATGGGCGTTTTGCATGGAATCCAAACGGGATGTTTTTTTGGTCGCTTGTTACTTTTTATGGGTTATTGCGTGCATATGAGCAAAAAATTTTTCATGCAAAATGGCTTATTGTTTTTATCTGTGGCATAAGCGTGTTGACACAATTGCATTTCATCGGATTTATTGTTGCGCCGCTTGTTGCGATCGTGTATATGGTCATGACAAAAATGCGTATTCCATTCCGTGTGTTCATAATGGCAGTGTGTATCATTTCTCTTTTTTACATGCCGGTCATTATCAGTGAAGTGCATACGCATGGACATAATACGCGCATGTTTTTTTCTTCTGTTGCAATGAGTGAAGATGCGGAATCCGATGCAAATGTCGCATCGGATCTTGAACACGACATTGTGGAAAAAGCTTTTCGTTATATCCAGGAGTCAAGTACGTTTTACTGGAATATTCTCAGTGCGGATAACAATGGAAGAAAAAATATTCGTACAGACAAAAAGAATCACGGGTATTTCCCGTTGGTCTGTGATGCGCAGTGTAAAAAGGCTTTGCCACATCATATTTTTGCGCTAAGTTCTTTCGGTGTGTCGCTTTGTGTTTTTTTCTATACATTATATATTTTTTATCGCAAACCCAAAGAATTTGATGCGGAATATTTAGGAAAAAGAAAACGCCTTCTCCTGGTCTTTCTTTGGCTGATCTTTGGGAGTGCATTTCTTACATTGGTTGCATATCAAATTTCTCCGCGATTCTTTCTTTTTCTCGCGACGCCATTTCTTATCATCCTTGGTGTCCTTTTGGAAGCAGTGCTAGGGTGGGGAAAGTACGGGAGGATGGTTGTTGGCATGATCGTTATTGCTTTTGTTACGACAAATCTGACGATGTCGTGGCGGTATTTTTCCGCGATCGATCAAGCACAGACTATCGCTGATCCGGCAGAATGGCATGATATCGCGATGAATCGTGATGATATCGTGACATTGTCTCAATTGCGTATGGCAGGTGAATTCATTGAGTCTGCTAAGGATGCGCAGGAGTCATTTATGATCGTGGGCGATAATCGTTATGCGCGTGCATTGTATTATATCGTTACGATTGAACAAGGTGATGATCGGGCGTTATGTTACATGAAACGAGGCGGTTTTGATGTGGCGGATACACGCGGTATGACATATTTTGTTTTAGCAAAAATGGGATCTTCTATGCAACTAAACACAGAGATGCTTGCAACACACTCCATACAAAAACAAAAGGATTTTGGCACAATTGCTCTTTATAAACTTGTGCCGCATGAGCGTAGTACGATCGTAAATGATCTTTCTTCGCGATGTTTTGTGCGGTGATAATGCAATTGCAAAAAGGATCAAAAAACCATACAATGGATATATAATCATCTCATTATTTTATGCAAAAGATCATCGAAGAATTGACCGCACATCGTCGATTTTATATAGGGTTGTTTGGTGTGATCATGCTCGCGACGTTTCTGCGTTTATGGGGATTGGGTAATGTGCCATTTGTCGCTGATGAGTTTTTGGACGTGAATGCGACATATGGATATTTCAAGACGGGAGAGTGGCAGGCGTGGGATTTCAATCATGGTGAACCAAGTTTGCGTCTCAATGAGGCAAGTGATGGGCGTGCGTGGATCTATCGATGGCAAGTGGCGCAACTATATCATTATTTGCCACCGACTGAATTTACCATTCGTTTGGTCAGTGCGCTATGGGGAATTCTTACGACGATTATTTTATATTTTGTCACACTCAGTTATACCAAAAATCGGTGGATTGCATTTATAGCAGCATTTCTCTGGGCGGTAAGTGTGCCGGCGATCGAAATCAATCGTAAGATCAGGATGTACAGCATGTTCGCACCAGTCTTTTTGCTTTTTATGTGGAGTCTTTTCCAATTCATTGAATCCACGATCGTGTCCACGGTTCAATCTGGGGCTAGTCGTGGATTTATGCAGTCATTTTTTGCTGTGCGGTGGCCTTATATTGTGCCGGTGATCTTGTTTGGTGCATTGGCGATGCATTTGCATGCATTGACTGGAAACTTCGTTTTGGTAGTTGTTGTATATTTTGTTGTGATGATCTATTGCGGAGGTGAGGGTGTCATGCGACAACGATATATGGCATATGCTGGCGTCATTGGTGTGGGGCTTTTGTTGATAAAATTCGTGCGTCCGGCGGATTGGGTATATTTTATACAAAGTTTGTCCATTACGGAACATGTGAGTTATATGGGACATATTTTGCGCAACTATTGGCATCCCCTTCTTGGTGGAGCGGTAATGATTTTGGGTACATGGGTTTTAGTACGGGATAAAGAACATATGCGCGCGGGCGTGTGGATTGGATGCTCTTTTTTTGTCAGTCTCTTTATGGCGATGTTTTTTTGGTCACGCAATGTGGGGGCGCAATATATCTTTTTTGCACAACCGTTTGGACTCATCCTTGCATCTGCCGGTATCGTATATCTCGCGGAATATGCACAAAAGATCACGCAAAAAAGAAAAGTATTTTTCTTTGTGCTTTTTGCGTGTTGCGTGTTTCTGCCGAATTATGGGTATTTTTTGGAGGAAAACAATACATATCATATTACCGCGCAGGCGGATACGGTGGATTATCGCAAGGTGTTTGATTATGTAAAACGCAACTACACAAGTGGGGAGGTGCTTATTACGCGTAATTTTCGTAATTATTATTGGAGTGGACTTGATGCGCAGGTGTTTGATTTTGGCTCGGAGCGTGCGGAAGAACAATTGGTACAAGAGGGCAAGGTCAAAAAGATCACGTTTGCATACGTGCAAGAGATCGTGCAAAGTCATCCTGCAGGATGGGTGGTCATTGCTGACAACGATGAGACATTTATAGAAAAAGAAGCGCAAGAGTATTTTGATGCAAGCTTTGAGCGTGTAAAGGGCTCATCACTGCTCAATGGTGATGTGCGTGTGTATCGATGGGGTTCTAGGGATTAACGAATTAAAGAATTAAAGGGTTAATGAATTAAGAATTAAAAAATTAAGAATGAAAAATATTTTGTATAATAAAATATTTTGGGTCGTTTTGTTGATCGTGGTTGTAGGCGCGTTTTTGCGTACGTATCATTTTGCTGATTGGATGCATTATCAGTTGGATCAGGCGCGTGATTTTCGCGTGGTGCATGCGGCGATGGAATATGGTCCGGGTGAACTGCCTTTGCAGGGACCGCGAGCCGCGGGATCGTTTTTACGATTAGGTCCGCTGATGTACTATTTGGAATATGGTAGTGCACTTGTGTTTGGCGATACGCCTGCAGGGAGCGTGGCGATCATTCTTATCCTCAATATCTTGGCAATCCCTTTGTTTTATCTTTTTGTGCGACGATTTTTCGATCAAGGACTTTCTGTGGGACTTACCGGGATATTTTCTGTATCGATCTTTCTTATCACATATAGTCGTTTCGGGTGGAATCCGAATTTGATCTTGCCATTCACACTTCTTTTTGCATATGCGCTCTTGCGCACGAGTGGACAGCAAAACAAAAATGCAGGATGGTGGCTTGTAACAGCGAGTATTGCACTTGCATTTATCAGCAGTATGCATTTTGTGGCTTTTGTGACAATGCCTCTGATCGCAATCGTATATTTTACATGGGCGCGACCGTGGATCGCTGTGCGTTATTGGATATTGGCAGTTGCGGTATTCATATTTCTCAATGTGCCCCTTATTATCAATGACATCAAGACAGGTGGAGATAATTTTGTCGCATTTATCGATGTGGCATTAAATCGTAGCGGTGGTGAAGATGTTGAAGAAGGGGCGGAAGAAACGTCAAAGTCGCCGCATACATTATTGGATAAGGTTGTTTATAATATTGGGCAACATACGCAATTTTATTGGATGATTGTGACGGGAGATCAGTTGGCTGCAATTCCGGAACTTGATGGAAGCGATCTGCAGTGTAGTTATGATTGTCGCTATGGACTTGTACGCGGTGTCATTTCATTTATTATGATCTTTTGTGCTTTCGGGTGCTGGGTATTTCTTTATCGCGCAGAAGAAGATCGAGAACGAAAGAATTTTCTCCGTCTCATATTGATATGGTCGGCAGTTTTGTTTCTCGTATATACACCTCTGGCATATGATCTTGCTCCGCGATTTTTCCTTCTTAATGCGCCACTGGCTTTTGTGATCGTTGGGCTATTGCCAAAAGCAATTTCCGCAGAGCATCAAAAATCAGGTCAAATATTTGCTACTATTTTAGTTATGCTGTGTATGGGTGCGAACCTCTATTTTCTCGCGCAGTATTACCATGAATTAGCACGCGCAACAACGGACGCATCTCTCGTAATTGCACATCATGATCGTATTCTCAAAGAAAAAGTGCGTGTGACATATGCACAAATGATCGAGATCGTGGATTGGATGGAGACGAAATATCGTGCGAATGGGGAGCCGCTTTTTGTGCACGCGCAACCGGAGTACAAAAGAGCGTTTTGGGAACGTGTGGATTATCGTGATATTCCGCGTGATCATATTCCCGAAGATCTGAAGCCACTTTTCCGACAAGGTAATTATTTTATTATTATCCGTGCGCAATCAGAACAAAAAGATTTCTTGGAAAAATTTTTAGTGGGGTTGGATGTGGTTGAAACCAAAAATTTTGGGACGTTGACCGGATATTATTTGCGTGCGAAACCGGAATTTGTCACGGATGAAAAAAAAGTATTTCGTGAGAATGATAGGGATCCTGTGTTTGCAGATGGCGTACAAAAACGATATCTCTGGCGACAGATATTTGAAAAATAGCGATGTGGATGGGTAACGATATGTTGTGAGGGTAATCCGGAGATGTTATAATTGTGGATAATTAAATACATAACAAAAAAAATATGGAAAGATTGAAGAAATACCTCGTTATTCTTGTTGTGGCAATTGTCGTGTTAGCGGCGATTATTACAGCATTGCGTATGACGAGCAATTCTCGTCCATCCAATAATACTGTGGGAGTTACAAAGGGATTTGGTGCGCCAGGTGTCACGCGATCATCCGCACCGATGGACACAGTGATGTCTGCTACGAGTGGTAGGGATTCTATGGAGGGCATAGCTGTAGGGGAAATGGCACCAATGGCTGATGTGGAAAGTGTTCCCATAGAGAAAAAAGAGATCAAAAATGGCAGTTTGACGATGCGCGTCAATGATGTGGATCGTGCGGTAGAACAAATGACTGCAGTTGCTACAGAACACAAAGGTGAGGTCTATTCGTCAAATTTTTATCAAGATACGCAGGATATCAAAAGTGGAACCGTAGAGGTGCGTGTGCCGGTTGATCAATTTGGCAGTACGTTTGAGGCGCTCAAAAAAGTAGCGACGGTTGTGGTGGGCGAATCAACCTCTGGGCAAGATGTCACGCTGGCATATCGTGATTTGCAAGCACGGCTCAAGAATAAACAAGCTGAAGAACAATCTTTTCTCAAAATTCTTGAACAATCCGGTAAATTGTCAGATGTGATCGATGTAACGCGAGAGGTATCGCGTGTGCGCGGAGAGATCGAGCAATTACAAGCGCAGATCACATATATGGAATCACAAACAGACTATGCCACGATCACAATCTCTGTGACAGAGGATGAGAATGTGACTTTTTCCGATCAATGGCGACCATTGCAGGTGGCAAAAGAAACGATCAATGGACTACTGAGTGATATGCAGGGATTTGTAAATTTTGTGATCGTTTTGGTCATTCGTGTGATCCCGATCATGATCCTCTATGGATTTATCGCATGGGTTTTTTATGTTGTTGTCAAAAAGATCATTCACGCACTGAGGGGTAAGAAAAATGATGTAAGTGTAAACAATCAATAATATAAGTTTTTTTCTATGGATTTCTCCCAAATGAATGAAGAGATCATTGCAACGGCGCAGGGATATTGTGACACGTATAGTATTGAACCGAGCAAAGAATTTGCCGTACTTAAGCTTTATGAAGAAGTGGGGGAGTTTGCACAGGCGTTTTTGATCCATGAGCGCATGAGTCGTCCGGAAAAATTCATGGACGAGAAGGATTCGCGGGAACGTATGGCGCAAGAGTTGGCTGATGTTGTCGGCATGTCACTTTTTGTGGCACATGTGCTGGGCATTGATATGGAGAAAGCGCTCCAAAAGAAATGGACCAACCGGGTTTGATTTATCAAAATGTAATTTATTAAACGAAAAAATATGGACATCAAGTCGACCACTATTACCAATATATGCTTGATCGCGATCGTCATCTGTGTGGCATATATGATCTTTGCGGGAAAAAATATCACCGTGGATATGAACCAGTCTTCTCTTGAGCACACGATCTCTGTCGATGGTAAGGCAGAAACATTTGTAAAGCCGGATACGGCAAAAGTGTCATTTGGTGTAACGTCAAAAAATATATCAACTGATGTGGCGACAAAATCTGTCAATGAACGGATGAATACACTGGTGGGGGAGTTAGCAAAAAATGGTGTAGAGGAAAAAGATATCAAAACGGTCAACTATGAGATCTCTCCGGAATATTCATATAATGACGGTGTACAGAGATTTGAGGGATATCGCGTGTCACAGCGTGTAGAAGTGATCATGCGCGATTTGGAGAAGGTTTCCGATGTGTTGGGTGTTGTAAATAGTGCTGATCTCGATAATGTGTCACAACTGACATTCTTTGTGGATGACGATGAATCGATCAAAAAGGAATTGCGTGAGCAAGCAATTGCTGATGCTGAAGAAAACGCACAGAAAATTGCAAAGAATCTCGGTGTGCAGATCGAAAGTGTGGTGAGTTTTTATGACTATAGTAACGATACGCCACCGTCGGAGCCTATGTATGCGATGGAAAAATCCGGTATGGGTGGCAGTGACGTGGCATCTGCGCCGGTTGTGCCGGAGGGAGAAAATCAATTTGTGTCAAAAATTTCTGTAACGTATAAGATCAAATAGTATTTTTGGGTGATAGACAGATCATACGTAAACAAAAAGCCACTTTTTTTAAGTGGTTTTTTGTTGCAACCGAATTGTATTGACTAGCATCGTGGCGATTGCCGCAAGGAGAAATGTCCATTGCAAACCAACAAATATGGCCATGACCATCGCTGTAGCATAAAGGAAAATCCTTCCGATGTTTATAGCCATTTCTTTGATGACGGTAAATTCATCCACATAATGTCCTTGATCGGCTGAGAGATCATAGGTGATCGCGTCAAGGGAATTTTGTGAGAGAGCTTTGGTGAGTTTGTGGTAGGTATCTGCAAGAAAAATGTGAAAGCCGGTGATAATGAATATTTTGACGAGCCATCCGAGTGCATAAAGGATGGAATTGATCTTTAGCATTTTTTTCCTTTTGTGGTGGGTATCGGCGTATCTACCGATGAACATTTCCAATAGCACTGTAACCCCGATCGTGAGTGCTGAAATCATTCCAATCGACATATAATCGCCATTGAGAAGATTGAAAATAAATATTGGCCAAATGATCGTACCGACAGAAGATTCTGCACTATCGGCAACATATGCGATCATCGCAGGGCGATACTTTTTCGCGCAGAGGTTTCTCCATGTTTGCATATATGTCCATGAAAATTTTTCATGAACATTGGAAAGCGAGAGAAGAGGAATGAGTGACGTGGCATAAACGATTATGCCAACGATAAAGAGTAGTTGATAGGATGCATATGCAAGGATCACACCCGCGATCAGTGGTGCAATGATGCCAATGATATGCATAGTTGCCATAAATGTGCTGACCTCACGCATGCGGTTGTTTTGATCGGAGAATGTAGCAAACATGGTGTGATACGGCAGCCAGTATAATAAGCGAAATGCAGTGATAAAAAATAAGGCGATGCCGATCGTCTGGTGGATGTTTTGAGGTGTGGTGATGCCGAGAATGAGAAGAAAAAGGATGTCCGCGATCGTTGCAATATAGAGAGAGCCTTTTAAACTGAATTTCTCAATATATTTTGTGGTAAGTGGCAAAGGAAGCAGATAGAGAAAAGAGCCAATGAGATAGAATAATAGTACTTTTTGGATATTGTGTCCAAGCATTTCATACAAGAAAATTGGCACAAAGATCGCAAAAAATCCATTTGAGAAAAAAACAATGGTGCGGCTAATATAAAGATATGTGAGGTCATGAGAAATTTTTCCGGTAAAATATTTGAAATTCATTTTTGTTTTTTTATTGCGCGTAGTAAATTATATGGATGTCACATTCTTTTTTTGCGCTTCAGGAACAGTGCGATATCATGATCTGTAAGTTGTCCCGATATGCGTAGTGTCCCAAAATAGATCACACACAGAATAATGCTGGAAATGATGAAAGTAAAAGTGCCTGCAGGGAGAAATATGGAGAAAAAGATCATTAGGATCGCGGCAATGATCGACATGATCCACAGCATGATCGGCATGTGCACGGCAAAGTGTTTTTTGATATAGATGAGTGATCCAATCATAAGGAAAAGTGAGGTAACAACAACGGAAAATGATGCACCGATGAGTTCAAATTGTGGGATCAATATAAAGTTTAGCGTAACATTGAGAATAAGTCCCCACAGTGTGAGCCACATAGGGATCTTGACCAATCCGGCGCCGTTCAAAACAAAGCTAAGCACATAAAAAACCGTGAGAAATCCGGCACCGATCACATAAAGACTCATGGGGTACACCGCCTCAAGGTAGTCTTTGCCATAAATGAGGAGAATGGTTTGTCTGCTGTAGAGTGCGAGAAGTGTGACAAGCGGAAAAAGAACAAAAAGCATCAGGCGGAGAGATTTATTGATTAGGCTGGAGGTCTCTGTTTCTTTACGTTCGGCTGTTGTTTTGGAGATTGCCGGTAAAAGGATGATGGTAAGCGCGTAGAAGAGAAAATACGGGATCCGTCCGGCGGTGAGTGCGGCATTGTAAATACCGGTCAAGTGGTCGCTGTGAAGGAGTGATTTGACGAAGTAGAGATCAATTGTCGAAATGAGTTCATAGAAAAGCAAAAAGAGAGTTAATGGCCATGCGTAGTTGAGGATTGTCTTGGCAGAAAATGTTTTTGCTGTGCTCATGGGATGATCTTTGATCGCGGGAAAATAGCGATGTGTGATGATGATGTCGCAAATGATCGCAACGGAAAAAACAAAAAGTGGCGCGACGATATAACCTGAAATCGCACCCTTCACGCCAAAGAAATATGCGAGACCGATGATAAAAATCACGCGACTGGTTGCGCGCACAGTCTTGAGTATGGATTGCAGACGAAAGAAATGCAATCCGGTGTAAAAATAAAAATAAAAGGATGCTGCGGCGAAAGCGGGAATGATGAGGGCGGAGAGTTGAAAAAGCGGTGTGAGTGATGAATCGCCAAGGAGATAGGCAATGACCGGTGCGAGGATAAAAAATACAACAGTGACACTTGCCATGAGAAGTGCTTGCATTTTCATGCTTTTGCGTTTGATCGGTCGAATCTGTTCCGGATCGCTTTCGATGATCTCGCTTAAATATTTTGACATGGCGGTGGGGATGCCATTGCCAATCAAAATCACGATCATAGTGGTGAGTGTGATCACGAGACTGTAGCGACCATAATCATCCGGCTCAAGGATGCGTCCAAGTGCGCTGTGGATGACATAACCGGCAGCGTTAAAAATGATTTCCGATATGGTGAGCCAGACGAGTGAACGGGAAAAATTTTTCATAAAACAGAATGTCAATCAATTACTTTTGTGTAAAACAGTTTCCAAAATTTGTGTGGCAATGACGGAACGATCGCGATCGCCGTCCAGGGACACAAAATGGAAAAGATCATTGTATGTGTTGTATAAATTGTTTTTGTCGATAAGGTATGACACGCCTTGCGCAGGCGCAATATTGCGTTGCATGATCTTGTAGGGATCAACAGCGAGATAAAATGCATGGTCTGGCATGATCAGCATATTTTGAAAAAATGGGATGTATTTTTTACGGGAAAGATATGCGATGTTGACGATCATATCAAAAAAGTATCGGTCGGATAAAATATAGTCATACTTTTGCCGAGAAAGTCGTGTGACCAATAAGCGAAAGCGCATCAGATCGATCACGAGTGCGATCTTGCGCATGCAGATCGCGATCCATGACGCATGTGAGACATCATACGTCTTACCGTCGGACGATCTTTTTTTACCTGCGTTGAGGATATTGGCAACAGAAAAGGTGATCGCATGGAAATAAAAAACCTTATGACCGCGATTCTCAAGTTCTTTTTGCAATAGATCGATTTGGGTGGATTTTCCTGATCCGTCAAGGCCGGAAATTGAGATGATTTGCATGAGAAAATGGTAATGATTATGCGGATTTTTCTGTACTCAAGTGTAGCACAAAATAGCATGAAATGGTAGTAATTTTACTGTGTTGATTATTATTCTTCAAGCAGGTATTATTATGGTAGGTTTGCAGATTGTTCTTTGGCAAAAAGGCCGTGTTTGTTTTTTTATGCTTTTTTGAGAGGTGATCTATGGAAAGTGTAGGGTGGGTCGTTCTTTGTGTGGCTGTTGTGATATTCACATTGCGTAAGAGAATTTATGAGAAGGTACAGTATTTGCTGTATAGACTTGGCTTTTGAAAATCTGATGATCGGGAGATCCACATACGGATCTCCCGGAATTTTTTAAATAGTGTATCAAAGATATATGGCAGATGAACGTATAGATATTTGCGATGAGACTAATCATCTGACAGGTTTTCAACGGATGAAAAGTGAAGCGCATGAAAACGGTTTATGGCACAGAGTGGCGCATGTGTGGATTTATAATACAAAGGGAGATATCCTCATACAATTACGCGCAAAGGAGAAATTGCTGTATCCGAATAGGTGGGATGTATCGGTTGCAGGACATGTGGGTGCGGGGGAAGAACCTCTTGCATCGGCACTGCGAGAAGTACAAGAAGAGATCGGACTCACGGTCAAAGAAGATGATCTGCAATTTTTTATGATCAGGAAAGTCGCTATGGTCTATGAAAATATACACAACAATGAATTTTATTACGTGTATTTCTTACCATTTGATGGAGATATTGCACAGGTGAAACTGCAAAAGGAAGAAGTGCAAGAAATTCGATTTGTCTCTACGCGGTGGATCACAGCAGATCTAAAAAATAATCCCGATAGATATGTGCGGCATGGCAAATACTGGAATGATGCAATAGATGGAATTGAAAGTATTTTGCATAAGAAATAAATAATTTTGTGAAAAAATCAATCGTAAAAAGAGATTAAATCATTATCGAATACACATGGACGAAATTCAAACACGAGATATTATCAAAAAAGCACGTGAGATTTTTTATGTGATGGTTGATAATTTTGGATCAGATCCATACGGATTGCTTTCTCATGTGCCAGAAATGGAAAAATGGGCACATTTTATGTTACGACGATATCCAAATGCTGATGCAGAAGTAGTGTTATTGGCAGTGTGGTTGCATGATATCGGACATTACCCGGTACCAACAGAAGAGGATCACGCAGTGCGTGGAGAAATACGGGCGCGCGATTTTTTTGAAAAAGAAAATTATGCGACAGATCGTATGCACGCAGTATTGCATTGCGTGCGGGCGCATCGCTGTCGCGATGTTATGCCGGAAACCGTGGAAGCAAAGGTCGTCGCATTTATTGATTCTGCCAGTCACATGACAGATGCAATGTACTTCAATATGATGAAAGAAGATAAAGAAAAAAATGCACAGTTCAGGGTATACGCAAAAATGGAACGGGACTATCGAGACCTGGGTTTCTTTCCAGAGATGCAAGAGGAATTGAGAGGTATGCATGATGCGTGGAAGAACTTATTGCAAGAATATGAAAAAATTGACGTGTAGGAAATGTGATTGCACAGCATGTGGTATATAAATGTTAATGAAATGTTATGAGTAGAAGCACCCTGATCATTGTATCCGGTCTTCCCGGGACGGGAAAAACAACTTTGTCCAAAAGGATCTCTGATCAATTCGTCTTGCCTTTGGTTAGTATGGATGCAGTCAAAGAAACGATGTGGGATACCATGGGACATAAATTTGATTTTGAATTCAGTGACAAGATCGGTCGAACGGCATTTGAATTGGTGTTTTATTATATCAATGAAGCTTTGTCTAAGGGCGTCTCTTTGGTGGTCGAGGCACATTTTAGTCCGAAAAGAAATAATGAAAGAATAAACAAATTAAAAGAAATGTATGATGTCAATCTCTTGCAGATCCATTGTGACTGCGAAACAGAACCTTTGCGAAAAAGATTCAAAGAACGAATGAAAAAGGACAGCTATCATAAAGGACATAAGCACACCATAGATCTTTATGGGGAAGAGAGAATCTTGCATAGTTTGGGAATAAAAGACAAACGATTGGATATCAATGGCGTTACGTATGACCTTGACACTACAAATCCGGAAGCAATCAATTATGAGAAATTATTTGGGTTTATAAAAGAACATATAAAATAGACAAAATTAGTATGACAAGATTATGCAGTGCCTGCTTACTTGGTGTGCCGTGTCGCTATAATGGTGCGAGTAAGCCAAATGAAAAAATTTTAGTATTGGCAAAAAATGAAATGCTAATTCCCGTATGTCCGGAACAACTTGGTGGTTTGTCTACCCCACGCAAACCGGCAGAACGGTGTGGCAAATGTGTTGTTGCACGTGACGGAGAAGATGTGACAGAGCAATTTATGCGTGGAGCACAAGAGGTTTTGAAAATCGCAAAACTTTATGATATAAAAAGTGCAATTTTCAAACAATGCAGCCCGTCATGTGGGTGCGGACAGATCTATGATGGCAGTTTCACAGGAAGGATCATTAAAGGGGATGGCATTACCACGCAATTATTAAAAGAAAATGGTACAGAAGTTTTAAGCGATGAGGATGTGTGATAACACAAGTATTTTTTGAACGAACCTTTACATCTTTTCATTTTTTTGTTAGACTTGGCACAATAAATTTTTTGCTCTTTAAACATCAATGAAATCGTAATTTTAGATTGTAAAAAAATTAGAATCTGGAGGTGTGCTTATGGGCTGTCCATTTTGTGATGTAGTCAATATTAGTAAAATTGTGCTTTTCCAGACGGATTTTGCAATTGCGATCATGAATCTTTACCCTGTGACACGAGGACATTTGCTCGTAGTGCCGAAGTTGCATGTGAGTTCTCTATCTGAATTGGGATATTCCTCTTGTTGTGATTTGATCACATCAATACAAAAGGTGACAAATATCGTTAAAATGCATTTAAAACCTGAGGGTGTAAATGTTTTTTTGAACGAAGGGAAAATCGCCGGACAAACTCTCGAGCATTTACATGTCCATGTTGTTCCAAGATATATTGATGATAATCTAAGAAATTTTGAGAGAATGAATTCTGAGCGCATCCTATTGTCAGAAAATGATAGTGCTAGGCTTAGAGAGATTTTTGGTCAATAATCATTTTGCAATTAATATGCAGATGTATCTAGGAGCTCGATCAATATTGCATTGGGCTCTTTTTGTAACCAATGTATCCGAGTATAAAATAGTATTTTTTGAAAAATCAGTTATTATATATAGCAAGTTTCATTAATAGTAAATTTTGGATAAAATATGATTTTTTTAGAAAAAGGCGAGATTTTGAAAAATAGAGAGTTCTATATTAATGAAATAAAGAATGGCAAGGTTTTTATATATCCTACTGATACGTTGTTAGGACTTGGGGCTGATGCTACAAATAAGAAAAGTGTGCAGAGGATTTTTTCTATCAAAAATCGCCGGAAAAAACCATTACTTGTTATTGCGCCGTCATTTCAGTGGATCAAAGATTCCTGTGTTATTTCATCATCCAATCTTTTGATGTTGAAAGAAAAACTTCCTGGGCCATATTCTTTTATTTTGACACTGAAAAATAATAATGCTATTGATGCGTTGGTAAACGCTGGGAAAGATAGTATAGGGATCAGGATGCCGGACTGTTGGTTTACGGATCTCGTTTGTCAATCAGGTGTTCCGTTCGTGACAACTTCTGTAAATGTATCCGGACAAGTTTCCATGCTAAAAATAGCTGATATTCCACAGTCTATGGTGGATCAGGTTGATTATGTAGTTGATGATGAAGCATCATTAAGCGGGGTGGCTAGTACGATCATTGATATAAGAGGAGAGGAAAAAGTGTTGCGCTAAGTTAGTCCAATATAGTACAAAAAAATAATATAGAAATGTTAAAAAATTGGAATGCAAAATGTGCTATAATACAAACATAATTTTTTCTTGAAACATCTATGCAGATCAAAGAATTATTGAATCAAGGGCGTGATATATGGGGTGATCAAAAATTAACACTTTCGCAGGTCATTGTGCGTATGGGCAAAGTTTTTGGTGATCTGTGTCGATGGGAGCGTAATGCTAGTAAAGATCGGCAAATGCATACGGATGAAGAAATCAAAAAAGAACTTGGCAATATCATCTTTTCAACTATTCGCTGGTGTGACGATCTGGGATACGATCCGGAAGAATGTGTGCAGATCGCAATCGATTGTCAGAAGAAATTTCCTAAATTATAATAGACCATTTAATTTCTATGTCATCCTGAACTTGTTTCAGGATCTCGCAATTATATCTTGTATAGATGCTGAAACAAGTTCAGCATGACAAAATCCTGTTTCAACTATTTCTTGAGTAAAAAGAAAAAATGACATTTATATTACCTAACTATTAAGTGGTTACTATGAAACATCGTATTCGTGCTGCAGCGATCATTATAGATGAAGAAAAGATCTTACTCATAAAACATGTACATCCCGTGACTCAATTTACCTGGTGGGTCCCGCCAGGTGGCGGTGTTGAATTGGAAGACGCATCAATTATTGATTGTGTGAAACGTGAAGTATTTGAAGAAACAGGATTGCAAGTGGATGTAGAATCAGATCTCAGATTTATACGAGAATTTTTTGATAAGACGTATGATACGCTCAATATAGAAATCTTTTTTGACGCACGCGTCGTCGGTGGCAATTTATCGATGGAACATATCGCAGGAAATGGCGTTGATGAAGACTTTATCAAGGATGTAAAATGGTGCACGATCGCAGATTTGCAAAACGTCATTGTTTATCCCGAAATTCTCAAAGACAATTTTGGCAGAAATGCAAAAAATATTTATCTTGGCAGACAAAGGGGTTAGCTTTTTTAGGGAGAGAGGTGTGAATATTATTGATTGATCTGCAGTTTGATCGATTTTGCGTAGTCGAGAAGGTGTGAAGAGAATGTTGCTGTCGTGGCATTCTTTTTTTTGTGTTTGTCCAGAGCGAGGTTGATGAGTTTTTGCAATAGCGTGTGAATATCTGTACCGCTTGCTTTCCATAAATGATGATACAATGTGCCGGGCATCGTGTTGATCTCATTTGCATACAATGTCGCATTTTTTTTGTCGTAGAGAAAATCAACGCGTGCGATGCCACTACATCCGAATAGTTTGTAAATTTCTACAGCCATATCTTGTACGGTTTTGGTCGTTTGCTTGTCGATGCGCGCAGGGATCACGATACTGCTTTGATCGTTGCCGAGCTGTGCGCCACCGTTTTCGAGATATTTTGCTTCATAACTGAAGTGTTCTCCGGCAAATGTGGATTCTTGTACGAGAGAGGGAACTGGTTGTGCATTTCCGAGAACCGCACAGGTGATATCCATGAGATTTTCCACGCTTTCCTCCACAATGATGCGTGTGTCATAATGTAGTGCGACTTCGCATGCATTGAGCAATTCTGCATCATCATGTGCTTTTGCAATACCGATGGACGAGCCAAGTCGTGCGGGCTTGATAAATACCGGCCAGTGTAAATTTTTGATCTGTGCAAGCACGTGATCTCTGTCGGCGTCCCAATCATCCTGTGTAAAATATGTAAATGCTGTTGTGGGGATCTGTGCGCTTTTGTAGAGTTGCTTGGTGATGATCTTGTCCATGGTCATCGCGGAACTTGCGACATCGCAGCCGACGTAGGGGACATTGCTCAATTCAAAGAGGCCTTGGATCGTGCCGTCCTCGCCATTCATGCCGTGAAAAGCCGGAAAGGCCAGATCAATGACTGTTTCTTTGGAGAAAAGACTTTTGGTTTTGATGATTAGGGTATTGTTCTTTGCATTGCAGAGAATCTCGCATGGAGGCATGTTTTTCAGCGTATCGGTAAAATCTTTCTGCGTAAAAAATTTGAGCGAACCGATATCGTCATGAGAAAACCATGTGCCGTCCTTGTCTATATAGACAGGCACGACAGTATAGTTGAGTTTTTTGAGTTCGGCAATGATCATTTGCCCGGTGATGATGGATACATCATGCTCGGGGTTTCTACTGCCAAAAAATACGCCAATTGTTAAATTTTGAGACATAGTGTGTATGATTAAAAATAATTATCAGTGAGGTCATTTTGAAAAATGATCGTGTCGCCACGACGGAGCACATTTTGCAGGTCATCGTGGGCGGCCTGTGTTGTGGGATATATTTTGTAATTTGTAAATCCGTTTTTTTTCAAACTGTCGATGATGTATTGTGTTGCTGTGTTTTCGATCAGCAGTACGAGGTCGACATTTTTTGCATAAAGCTCTCCAATAGTATTATGCACTGTTTTGGCATACGAGCCAAGCTCGACAAGTCCCGGCGTCAACACCACTTTTCTCCCAGTTGCTCTGCCCAAAACAGCAATTCCGCTCTGGATGCCATTGATATTTCCATTGTAACTGTCATCGATAACCATGATATCGGTTGTGGTGTTGTGGATCGGTTGCAATCTGTGAGGAATGTGTTCGATCTTGGATACACCGCGTTGCATATCTTCGAGTGATAGTGAGAGTTCTTGCGCGAGATGGAGGCATAAAAGGATCAACGTGACGTTGTGTTCTGCGAGGAGGATTGTGTGAAATGGCGTACCATGCCACGAGAAATTCCAACCGCCAAAGTTTTCTTTTGCGCAAATGTTTTGTGCTTCTGTAAGGGAAACGGTGAGAGTATTTTTGAGAGAAAAGCGTTGAACGTTTTGTTTTATGATCGCATCATCAATGTTTAGCACGGAGAGACCGCTCGTGTTTTGTGGTAACTCGAATTTCGTTTGAGTGATCTTTTCGATACTGCCAAATCGTTCGATGTGGGATTGATTGATGCCGGTGAGAATAGAATATTGCGGTTGGACTATGTGGCAGATCGTCGCAATTTCTCCAGTGTGATGCGCTCCCATCTCGATGACAAACACATCGTATTTTGCGAGAGCGTCTTTGTTTTTTATGATAAAGTCGGCAATCCCGATGTCGGTATTGATATTTTCCGGTGTTTTCAATACGGTGTATTTTTCTGCAAGGATCGTTGATAGAATTTCTTTTGTGCTGGTTTTGCCATAGCTTCCTGTGATGCCGATCGTGATGAGATTGCTTCGTGCAATGATGCGCTTTGCCTTGTTTTTTCTTGCATATTTCACTAGTGTGTCACATGGCTTCATGACAAAAAGTGCCATGCAAAGAATGATCGGCAGTATGATGATGAGAATGGGGAGGATAAAAAGCCATTGCAGTGCGTAAATGTATAGTGGCATGATGAATACACCCCAAAAGAGCATGACTGTTATGATCCACAAAACAGAGGCTTTTGTCGTCCAAACGATTTTTTGTCTTTTTTCCAACTGCCACCACAATGGATGTGTGTATGCAAAATTCAAAAACCGCTTACAGTCGTAGTTTTCGCTTTGGAGGATGTAAATGAGGTTTTTGAGGATCATACAATTGCAGTTAAAAATAGATCGTCAAAAGCGTCAGAATTGTCGATAAACACATAATGCCCTGCATGAGGAATGACGTGCAATTGAGAATTTTTGATCAGTCGCTCCATCAATTTGCCGTTTTCGAGCGGTGTTTCCGTGTCATTTTCTCCCCAGATCAGCACTGTGGGTACAGTGATCTTTTGCAGGCGTTGTGTCAGGTCGTCAGTAATAATTTTTTGATATGTTTCGGTCAGTACGCCTGCGTGCAGATAATCCTCGGAGTCAATTTTTTTGTAAAACCATTTTCTCACGGAGTTTCTTAGTGTGCGCATACCCGGCAATGCAAATGGGATCTTGAAAATTTTTGCGATGATATAGAATCCGTATTTTTTTATATTTTTTTTGCGGATGCCGGCACTGCCGATCAAGATCAGCTTCTTGACGAGATTGCCGCGCGCGCAGTAGACGATGCCGATACTGCCGCCAAAAGAATGTCCGGCGATGATGGGATTTGTGATCTGCAATTTCTCTATGAAATGTGCAACAAAATCGACATAGTCATCCAGCGACCATGCTGTGGATGGCGTGTCACTCTCGCCAAATCCCGGCAGATCGACTGCGATCGCATTGGGACATTTTTGGAGCGTCTTGGCGAAGTGTGATGCTTGTGATTGCCACCCATGGAGAAAGAGCAATGTATCTTGCGGATCAAAGTTTTCTGTGTGATAGTAGGTTGCACACATACCATTAATGATGATTTGTCGCTTGTTAAGCATGATCGTAATGATTTATAAGCTCTCTTCATGATGCCATAATTTGTTGTGCGGGTCAAAAGAAAAAAATGTAAATAATCATCTTTCTCTAAAAAACACCTTTAAGATTTCGTCGTTTTTCCTCGCAAAGACGTGTATTTTGTGAGATAGCTGATTGGCTTTTGGAAAAAAGTGAATAATTACAAAAAAATTCTCCCACAAAATGCTTTTTGTGGGAGAATGTGATGAATGATCTGATCATTCCGGGGAGCCGTTCGGATCATGCTTTTTGTAAAAGATTGCAATGACGATATCTCCATCGGCGCTCCTTCTTGTCATGAGTCTCTGTGTGACATAGATTTTGTTGCCCATTTTTTTGAGCCAAATGTTGATATCTGACATAAGATTAAGCAAACTACCATTTTCAAAAATCATCATTTGTTCCATGAAAGAACTCCTTTTTAGTGTTGGAAGAGTATTTACATACAATCTCCGCAGAATGGTTCGAGGATGTGCAGAGGTACCAATTCCAATGTAACGGGTTTTTCATCCGTAAGGGGATAGAGCATGGGACCAAAACAGCCGGATTGAGAAATGGTCGTAATGCATTTTGCGCCGTCTTCGTGTTCAAAATATACTGCGAGGCGATCTGTAGTATCCTCGATCCTAATTGGTCTGCATATACGCAATCCTTTTTCCAATGTACCGCTGCATACGATGAGTGATTCATTATAATCCGTGAGCATCATGAACAAATCATCCGTCTTGGGATGTTTCGCCAAGAATGCACAGATTAGTTCCGGATCCAATTCTTTTTGCAACACGTAGACCCCGTGCTCGCTCTGTGTGAGAGGGTATACTTTATTAAAAAGATCATTAGGCATAGAGACCTCCTTATTATTGAGTGAATGGATGAGATATAACGTTGTTAAAGAATCACTGTACTGTACTACAAAACTATGGATTTGGTCAAGGTTTTTTTATATATAAAATAAAAGGAGCAGATTATAAATCTGCTCCTGCAAAATTCTCTAGCCGTCTAATACACGATCACGCTCACCGGTTGCATCTTGGCGACGACGTGTGCGATGCCGTTTGCTTCGACGCCTTCGATGACGCGATTGATGTTTTTGTACCGTGCGGAGTCCTGGTTGACGACGATGGATGATTTGGCGTTATAGAGGCGTACGCCTTTTTCTTCCATTTTGGCAAAGAGCTCTTCTTTGTTGGTGATGGATTTTTCATTGATATTTTTGCCTTTGCCGGTTCCGTGCGGTGCGGAATAAAAACTTTCTGCATTACGGTCTGTGCCGACGCATATGTACGCATCAGTGCTCATGGACGAAGGGATAAATACCGGCTCGCCTGTGTCACGGTAGACGGGATGGTGTTGCATTTTGCTCGGACCATAGGCGCGGGATGTATTGTTGCGGTGTACCCATACGTCTTTGTCAAAGTGGTTTTCACGCGTGATCGAAATGTGAGGGAGATCATAGATGAGATCCATCTGTGGATCACGGTTGAGCGTTTTTTTGATCGTTTGGGAAATATTGTGCGCAATCACGGCACGGTTTGCCGTGCCAAAGTTTGATGCGGCGGCGCGTGCATTCATATAAAGCTCGCCGTCAGGTCCACATGCATCATAGGTGAGCAATGATTGGTCGCCGGACATGTGTCGTGCGACTTTCTTTTGCATCTTTCGGTAGATCTCTTTTTTGGTCGAGTTGAATGTCATGCGACCGAGTGCGACCATGATCGCTTGTGAGAGATGTTCGCGTTTTTTTGCGGTGTGGGTGTACATGGTGTATTGACCCAAGATGCCGGAACCCGTATGGATCATAAAAAGATATTGTCCTTTGGCGATGCCGAATTTTTCTGCGATTGTTGGGTCGATGATGTCGGTCACTTTCATGAGATCGAGGAAATGATTGCCGGCGGCGCCGAGAATACCGAGGCGATATTGCGCAAAATGTAAATAGAGGCGGGGAATCGCGTCAAAAATATCTTGTGCCGTCATTTCTCTATCAAAGAAATTCCCGCCACTTTGTGTATTGGACAATTCATTTCGTGTGGTGATGCCAAAGTGATCGATCGCAACCGATGTGCCCTTGCGGCAGATGTCCACGATCGTATCAAATGGCGCATATGTGCCAACGAGTTTTTTGGTAGGGACTGTCTCAACGAGCTGTTCAAATAGCATCCGTATCTCTTCCGGTGATATATTGTCTTCGGTAAGAGATGTCTTGAGCAGGCGCATGCCACAGTTTGGGTCGGAGTCATTGACTTGTGGGAGGATATATTTATCCGATACGATCGTTGTGCCGGAAGCGTTCTTGCGCCCGGGCTTGGAGCACACATCAGGCAGTGCGACTGTGTAACGGAAGAATATGTCTTTATTTGATGCGATGTTTTCGACTTGAATAAATGTTTGTTCTTCCGGCAAAATATCTTCGCTCATGAAAAATTGCGCCGGAACGGACATTTTTTCTGTCTTGAATTCGTGTAAATGTTCGGATTTTTTAGTGCAATGTGTTGACATGATTTTAATTTTATGATAAAAATATTCATTGGCTTCTTTATGAGATTTATGGTATCACAATCATAGCGAAAAACCAATGACAGATGATCATTTTTCACAAAATTTTATAGGAGAAATTTATGAAAAAATCATTTTTTGTTCTTTTTTTCCTTCTCAACCTCTTATTCTCTCAGGTGTGCGTGGTCACGGCAGAAGAGATCCCTCTCGGTAAAACGGGGGCGTTTCAGATCAATGATGAAACGTGGCGCGTTCATTTCAAAAAAATGGAAGGCCGTGTCTGCCGTGTCGATCTGCAAAAAATCGATGGGGAGGCAGTTGTTTTTTCTGAACCTGTCACATTTGATTTTGCGAGAGAGGAACGATATATCTGGAAGTCGGGCGTCAAGCTCACGATCTTCTATGTCCAAAAAGGGGTGATCGTTCTCGTGAATGGGGAAGAAGTGTGATGTATGAACAAGAGGATGTTTTCCGGCAGTATCGGAAACATCCTCTTTTAGTTTATAAAGTTGAAAGTCTGTGAAGTCCATAAAGTAGAAAGTCCATAAAGTCAAAAGTCCGTAAAGGTAAAAGTTTGTAAAGTAGAAAGTCCATAAAGTCCGTAAAGTTATAAAGTTTTTTCGCAATAGGTAAATAGGTCTTGCTTTACGCGTGGTGAAGTTGTTCGATAGACTGAAAAATTCTTGTCATTCCCGTGAAAACGGGAATCCAAAACCATTCTATTTACAGTGTATTATAGAGTGTGATGTATTCTTGGGCGGATTTTTGGATGTTGAAGTTTTGGTGTGCGTATGCGGAAGCGTTTTTGCCGAGCGTTTCTCTTTTTTCTTTGTTCTCGTACAGGTCAATGATGGCAGTAGTCAATGCTTTTGGAGAGTTTTTTGGGATCATGACAGAATTTTTATCATTGGAAAACTCTTGTAGGATCGGCAGATCGGAAATAATGACCGGCTTGCCACAGGCCATTGCCTCGATCACTGCCAGAGGGATATCGAATTTACCGCGCATGTCTGAGACCGGGAATACGCTTATGTCCGACAAGTTATAGATGTCACTCATCTTATATATGCCACTGTCATGAAATGACACCTTGTGGAGGAGGTTGTTTTCTTTGAGTTTTGCGATCACCCTTTTTTTCTTTTGGGCATCTCTTTCGTTCTTTACGCGGACAGCGAGGGAGAGGCGGGCGGAGGGGATCTTTTGCGCTACGCTGATAAAGCTCGTGATCACCGTGTCCATCGCGCCGAGGCGGATGTATTCTCCGGTAAAATTGATGATGAAATCATCTTTCGTAAAACCGGAACTTTCCAGCAAAGTGTGATCTTTTTCTCGCGGTTGATAGTCGGTGAGATCTATGCCCGGGTAGATTTTGTGGACATTGACCAGTCCCAGCGCTTTTAGTTTATTTTTCGCATAGTCCGAATATGTGGTGATGATATCGCCAAACATCATTTCTTTCATTTCCATATCGCTAAACAAGTCTTCGCGGAGCGTGGCGACGGTTTGGATGGTTTTGGATCGGCCTTTCAACAAATTTTTGATGACCCATGAATTGCTCTTTGTGGGGGTAAAGAAATAGTGTGTGATGTCAAAGGTATTTTTGTGGAAAAATTGAAAAAACAACGAGCGTATCTTGTCGGAAAGTTTAAAGTCTTTTTGTGAGTATTTGTAGATCCTCTCTTGGATGACAGTGGCGGGTAGTTCCGGCAGTTGTTTTGCTGTTATGAGATGGATTTCTGTGGCGGGTGAAACAGTGCCGATCTCTCTGGACAAAGCATAGGCAAAATTCTTGCTCGCCTCATCCCACGGGGGCGTGATCGGGCGGGAAACATAGAGGATTTTTCTAGGGTTTTGGGTCATTGACATGTGATTAAATTTATGCTATAATAAACAGTTGTTCGTTAATATATTTGAAAAGATCAATTGAATCCATTATAGCACATAGAGTGTGCAAGGGAGGGATTATGTTTATACCTTATGCTATATTAAATCTGATAATGTTCATTGTTTTTACGGTCACTGGAAATTGTATTATTATTCTCTTAAACTTCGTTGTCGTTGTATTCGGTTATAGAGAACTTCCGTACGAATATCTCAGTTCTTATGTCACTTCTATTGCACTCTGTTTGATAATGGCGGTGGATTGTGTTCTCATGAGCCGCTCCGTGAAACCTGCCATAAGAAGTGGAAATTTAAAGAATGAAGAAAGCTTCTAATTAGACTTTCTTCAAGAACGACCTTATATTCATATATGAGGTCGTTTTTATTTTTTCTCGAGTCGTTGCAGGAGCAGGTTTTACAACCTGTTCCTTTTGTTTATGCAAAACAAATAGGAGGAGCGCAGTACAACTGTGCTCCTGCGAATTCGTTTTTATTTTTTCTCGATCATTTTTTCTTTGCCATCTTTTGTGACAGTGATCGTGATGGGATTTGTTGTTTTTTCCACGGTGATGATCTGGTGATTATCTTTTGTGATGAAAACATCTTCAGAAACAAGTGTGATTTCACCAGCGATTGCAGTATAGTGAAATGTTGCGTCGGCGGAGTGATTGTCGATCGCGAATGAGTGATTGTCCTGAGCAAACGGATCGACAAAGTAAATGCTCCAGAAATTCTCATCGTGTTCACGTTGGGTTTTTTCGGTGTATGCCAAGAACAGTATGCTTGCGCTGAGGCAGATGAGGATGGTTGCGATGATCATGATCTGATTTTTCATAATAGAGAGTTTATAAAGTTATAAAGTCTCAGCCAAAGGCTGACCCGCCTCGGGCGGGATAAAGTTGAAAGTTTTTAAGGTTATTGTTTTCTGATGAATAGGCTGAGTTTGTCATTTTGGTAGATGCGGGAGAATTGATCGTTGTGGAGGAACTGTCCGGCATCTTGTTCTGTGGAGACCAGTACTGCGCCAATGTGGAGGTTGTCATAGCATTGCACTGCCGTGGAGGAGTCCGGTGCGGTGATCATATCCAGTGTGCATGTCTCGCGATCCGGATTGGTTTCATAGCGTGCAAGGAGTGCGCGGGAGAGAGGATACGAGTAATCATAGGCGAAAAAGATCTTGAGCCACGTGTCTGCGGTGATGTAGTTGTGATCTTTGATCATCCAAAAATCGTTTTGGACAAGTTTGCTCTTGAAAACGGTGCTGGCGTATTCACCGGCGTGAAAGGTTTGGAGTGCATCGTTGGTCTGCGGCGCGTTGTTCATCGATGTCGCGTTGTCGCGCAGTCCTGTGGTGCAGATGAATGTGAGGATGAGCAGGCATGTGGCTGAGAGCATCCACTGGGGTACAGCGAGAGAGTCTTTGTTGATCAGTCTGTCAAAAAGCCATGTAACGGCAAAAGCAGTGAGAATTGCGAGAGGAAAAATATTGTACGTGGCGATACGGCTGGAGATGATATTGATGTAAAGCGTCTGCGGTGCGAGACTCATGAGAAGTATGGATGCTCCCCATCCGATAAAAAAAGCACAACCAAAAATATTGATACGCACAGCATCATGTCGCACTTTTGCGCTAAAGAGATATTTCCTGCCAGCAATCGCTGTGAGGAGAAATAATCCGATCACGCCAAAGACGAAGCGTGCTTCGCCGGTCATGGCAAGTAAGTCTGCGAATGGTGTGCCGGTGCGTGATGACTTGCTCGGTGCACCGACAGAATCAGCAATGACGGAGCTGTCGAGATATGCGGGTGGTGCGATCACAAAGAGCATCGTTGCGGCAATGATGATGAGGGGAATGATGTAATAGTTTTTGAGAAGTCCAAAGATCTTTGTATAATCCGACCAGCGATTTCTTTGCAAAATGATAAAAGTGAGCAAACTAAAGATAAATACATAACCAAAAATGAGTGTGCTCAAGTGATGTGTATACGCAAGTGCGGTGGTGAGGATCACAGCGGGCACAAGAAGAAGGGCTCTCTTTTCGGTGAAAGCACGATAAAAGAAATAGATGATCGCAGGAATGAGGAGATTGCCGAGGAGATTGCCGATCACACCGCCACTGACAAATTTTGCCTGCGCTCCGCTGATCGCCCAGAGCGGTCCGATCACGAGGAGGGTGACGATGGCGATCAATGCGCCACGGGGATGTTTTTTACATACTCTGCGTACGAGGACAAACATCATAAGTGCTGTGAAAATATTGATCACGAGGAGAAACAGTGATGGGAATGTGCTGATGACGGATAGATGGGTGAGAATTGCGATCACGCCGAGAAAGATATGCTCGCCGACGATAAAGTCTGCAATTTTATGTGGTGCTGTAAGTTGGGCTGGATCGGAACTCGTGTCAATCTCGATCTTTTGATAATCAGGCAATGATTTGTCAACGGCAATTTTTTCTACCCAATAGAGATGATGACCGAGGTCGGTCGCTGTGGGGAAGATCGCATTGATGAGAAAGATCGATTTTATGCAGATCATGAAAAAAATGAGAAACGCGATCACAAAGGTTTGTGTGTGAGAAAATGTGAAGATGTCGGTGTGTGTCTGTGTCGTTTTTCTGTGTAAAAATAATGATGCAATGAGAAGCGGGACAATGATGCTCGCAAAGAGTGTCAAGAGATGTGCGGGCGTGAGGGATATGTTGAAATGATCGATGCCGATCACGGACAATGTGATGAGCGCAAAACCGATCGGCACGCTGAGCACGAATTTTTCCAACAATGCGAATTGGTTGCGTGCAAAGAATGCACGAAGAAAAAGCCATCCCGGCACGATCAGTAATCCAAGTGTTACGCTGATAAACAGGATCTGCTGTACGAAAAAATCATCTATGGACATAAGAGGTCAATTAATTCTTCTCCCATTAGCATAACATAATAGTGTATTATAAAACAGATGCGTTTTGATGAAGAAAAAATCATCGCTTGCGATTTGTATGTGTATCAGTGGCAACTGTTGCAGGATCACAGTTAAGTGGTGCTTTATGTGTAAAAAATGAAAGAAGCAGGTTGTAAACCTGCTCCTGCAAGAGGACTACTTATTTAAATTCACCCGTTGTTCATTGTCTAAGAAAAAGCTATACTGACAATATATTTTTATATCAGGAGATAATAGCTCTATGAAGTTTAACATTGCTGTTGTACAATTTGAAACCATACGAAAATCTCCAAAAGAAAATTTGCAAAAAGCGGAGCAATTTATAAAAAAAGCAGCATCGTCACATGCAAATATTATCGTCTTTCCTGAGAATTTCATCGCTGGATCAATGGAAGAACAATTCAAATATTTCTCCGATTCACGTGAATATTGCACGTATTTTCAACGTCTTGCCAAAAAATATGCAATTGATATCGTTCCGGGTTCACTTGCCGAAAAAAGCATGTCCAATCTTTATAATACTGCCTATTACATTGACGCAGAGGGAAAGATACGATCACGATATCGAAAGATCCACCTTTGGCATCCCGAAAAACCGGTCTTTCGTTCGGGAAAAAAAGTTTTTGTTTTTGATACAAGGTACGGAAAAGTCGGGCTTATCATTTGTTGGGATCTATTTTTTCCTGAAATGTTCAGGAAAATGTTAAAAATGGGGGTTTCGACCGTTATTTGTCCGAGTTATTGGAGTTATGGAGATGCTGGGAAAGGCTTGAAGTATAACAAAAATTCTGAGGCTACACTAATTGATTCGCTTTGTATTGGTAGGGCATTTGAAAATGAAATTATTTTTGTGTATTGTGGCGCTGTTGGAAAAATAGATACAAATAAAAAACAAGATCTATTGATAGGACATTCTCAGATAACAGTACCATTCAAAGGAGTTTTAAAGAAGTTTGACCACAATCGAGAACAGATGTTCGTTCAAGAAGTGGACACTGCTATCCTTGATGATGCTGAACATGTGTATAGGGTTAAGACTGATCTATCTTAAAGCTGATATGAGGTTGATAAAAAAATAGCTATCATTCGTTTATGTAAACGAATGATAGCGATCGTAGTGTGAACGGGAATCTATTGCAGGATCACAGCTATACCGTGCTTTATGTTTTTGTTATGTGTAGAAAAACGAAAGAAGCAGGTTGTAAACCTGCTCCTGCAAGGTCTGAAAATTCTCTCTTAAGAGGAGAAGGTGTAATGAGGTTTATAAATTTTTCAGAACATCGAGATATTTTTGGGCGATCTTTTCCCAGCTAAAATGTTCAATGGTATAGAGACGTGCATTTTTGCCAAAAGACTCTCGATCGAAATCATCTGAGAGAACTTCGATGATCTTTTTAATCCACATCTGCGCATTCTCGTGTTCGATGAGAAAGCCGTTTTTGCCATCGTGGACGGCATCTTTGAGTCCTTGAAAATTTGATGCGATGACGACACGTTCGCATGTGGCGGTTTCGACGGCATTGATGCCAAAGCCTTCCATAGATCCCGGGATGTCAATATTGGGAGAGATGACGAGATCGACGGTGTTGAAGAGGATGATCTTCTCCGCGTCTGGACGATTGGGGAGGAGAAAGACGCGATCATGGAGGTTGTGCTTTTCTACCATTTTTTGCGCAAGCGGGAGGACATTGTCATCGCCGGCGGTTGTGTTTGATACAGCGCCACCCATTGCGACAAAGATGATATCTCGCGGGAGAAATGGCATCACCTGATCCAAAAACCATGCAACGCCTTTGTGTGGCACAAAACGACCCATGCGCAAGATCACTTTTTTGTCTGTGAGGTCGGTATGTAATAATTGTGCCAATTCTTCGCGCGTATGGGTGAAGAAATACTCCTGTGGGTCAATGCCGTTTGGGATGAATGTGCATCTGTCTCTGTCGATCTCAAATCGTACAGCCTCCGTGATCGTGTGCGTGCCGACGGCGATCAGTTTGTCCATGTGGCGCAATGCGGGGATGTTGACGGTGCGATAGACTTTGCCGAGGAGAGAGTTCTTTTGCGCATAGGTGATATCAAGTCCGTGCACGATGGAGATAAATTTTTTGTGCGGATAAAATATGTGTGCGATGCGACCGAGCGGGGATAATACACCATCGCCAAAAAGCACCGCGTCATGTCGTGGCAGGAGAAAAAGCATTTTGCACAGTGCATACGGCAAAAAGAATGGCAAAAATTTCTTGCCTTTTGTGTTGGCGAGGATCGTGGTCGGCGTGATATCCTTTAATGCGTGCGCGATGCCGTAGTTTTGATTTTCGATCCCGCCAAATACCGGTGGATACGCGCGTGAGATGAATAAGATGCGCAAATCCTTATCGGATAATGTAGACATGGTTTTATAAAATTACTTTGAAGTTATATTTTTGTTTACGCATACGGTACATGGTTTCCTCTGTGAGTTGGCGGTTGGTCTTGATCATATCGGCGATGAGTGCAAAAACGAGAAATTGCATTCCGACAAAAAACAGTACGATTGATACGAGGAGATAGTTGCGGTAGGGTGTGATCTGGAGTTCGGGGAGATAGAGCGCGAGGAATAAGATAAACACGAGCACTGATAAAAGGACGACAAAAAGTCCCGGGATGCCAAAAAACTTCATCGGACGCACATCGCGTATGGCTTTGATGATGATCTTTGCGCTGTTGTTGACAAAATTCCACACACCTAAAACGACGCGCGATTTGCGACCTTCAAAATATTGGACGGTTACGGGGACCCATGTGAGTTTGAGATTTTTGCCGATGGCATCGATGATCGTTTCTTGGGTATAAGTAAAGCCAATCACAGTATTGAGTCGCAAGAGCGCTTCGCGATTATGTGCGCGGAATCCACACGTGAGATCGTGGATCTCGACATTGAGAAATGCGCCAACAAGCTTTGCGGCGAATTTGTTGAGAACTTTTTTGATCAGAGGGATACCGTTTGCTTTACCGGCTTTGAATCGATCGCCAATCGTCATGTCTGCATCTCCATCCAGAATTGGTTTGAGCATGGCGCCGATCTGTTGGGGATCGAACTGACCATCTGCGTCAATGTTGACCATGATGTCAGCGCCGTTCTCCAGTGCACTGCGTACGGCGGAGTTAAATGCAATGCCGAGACGGCGGTTGGTCTTGTGGACGACAACAATATCTGCGCCGGCTTCTCTGGCGGCATCTGCCGTGCCATCGCGTGATCCGTCATCGACCACTTGGATAAGTACCTCGGAAATGCCGTCAAAAGAGCGGGGGATTGCGCGAATCGTTTTGCCAATGGATTTTGCTTCGTTGTATGCCGGCATGTTGATGATCAATTTCATAATGTTTTATCAGCGTTAGTATTTAGGATAATACATGATATATGTTTCCGTGAGATTTGTCTATATTATACACTATAGGACGTCCTCTTGACAAAAAAACATTTTTCCCCTATAATCACCTTAATATTTAAACCAGTTCCTTAATTGAAAAAGTGTGTGGTGACCGCCTACGGCAACACCTCCATGTCAATGCTTCCCGCTCGCGATACACCTCCTTTCTCTTCGCGCACAAGACCGTATTTTTATGGTTGCCACACACTTTTTCTTCTTTTGCAGCTTCGATCATTCGAGGCTGTTTTTTTATGACTTTTTGCCATAATTGTAAAAGTGTGCAAGAATACGCGGTTGAATGTCTGTGTGTGCGGGTGTATAATGATTGCATACAAAAAAACATTCATTGATCAATGGAAAGTATATAAATATTTTTGGTAAGGGGCATTATATATGAATATTGGTATCAACGCATCGTTCATGCGAAAGCCCGGTACGGGCATTGGACAGGTGACGACGCATTTTCTTCATGAGCTCATTCGACGGTCACATACTGATCGATCGTTCAAAAATCATAAATTCTTCATCTATAGTGAAGAGCTGATCGATATGGATTTCCCCAAGAATTTTACGTGCAGACATTTCTTGCCACATTACTATCGACGGGATGATCTTTTCCGCAGACTGTTGTGGGAGAAATTTTCTTTACCGTGCTGTGCGCATCGGGATAAATGTGATGTGCTCATCAGTTTGTATCAGTCGGCGACTGTGATCAAGTACACGGACATGCGTCACATCATGGTGGTACATGATGTGATCCCGCATATTTTTGCAGAGTATTTGGACAATATGCGGAAGAAAATTTATTGGAAATATGTTGAAAAAGGGATGTATGGATCACATAAGATCATCGCTGTATCCGAGTATACAAAGATCGATCTTGCAACGCGACTCAATATCAAAGAACAAAAGATTACCGTTGCGCCAATTGCTGTGGATCCGATTTTTAGCAATATCGTGTCACAAGAAGAGATGGATCGTGTGATGGATGTATATAAACTTGAAAGTAAGAAGTACATATATACAGGTGGCGGTTTGGAGTTGCGCAAATGTGCGGATCGTACATTGCGTGCATACAAGATGTTGCGTGAACGGATACCTGATGCGCCGACCCTTGTCATTTCAGGAAAACTGATGCCGGAGCTTGCCCCGCTTATTGTTGATGTGGAACAAATCGTTTATGATCTGGGACTTGTGGATCACGTGCGCATCATCGGATTTGTACCGCAGGCAGATCTGCCGGCACTTTATAAAGGCGCAGTTTGTTTTGTCTTTCCGTCATTGTACGAAGGTTTTGGCATGCCGGTACTGGAGGCAATGAATATTGGCACACCGGTGATCACGTCAAGGGATTCCAGTTTGTCGGAAGTTGGTGGTGATGCGGTTGTGTATGCCGAGCATGATGATGAAGCGTTGTGTGAAAAAATGCGCGAGGTGATCCTCGATCACACATTACAAGAAATGATCAGTGCAAAAGAAAAAGAACAAGCACAAAAATTTTCTTGGCAATCTTTTGTTGAAAAGATTTGGGAAACGGTTACAATGTAGATATGAAAAGTCTTTTGGAGAATACGAAGATACTTGCTGTGGTCACTGCACTTTTTGGTGTGTGTATGATCATGATTGGTCGTGCGGATTTTTTTGCCTCGATGCCACTTTTTGTTGTGGGTGGCGTTTTTTGCGTTGCAGTCGGCATTGCTATTTTTCGTCCGGCATTTGGCTTTGCGTTGTTTATTTCTGCATTGCCTTTTGAGATCATAAGCGTCTTGCCCGAGAATGTCGGATTGTCTGTCCGTCCGTATCAACTATTGGGTGTGGCATTGTGCTGTGCGATCCTGTGGATCTATGTGCGCAGAGATGTGACTATTACGGATGTGCGAGCATCCATTATGGATTTTTTGGTCGGTATTTTTCTTTTAGTGAGTTTTATGACTGTGCGATGGGCTGTCGATCCGTCGCTGGCATTGCAACAGACGATCATTCTTGCGTCTTTTGTTGTGTTGTATTTTGTGTCGCGATTTTTCGTCACGGATGTGCATCGAGTGATTGCGGTCTTGCCGATCATTGTTGTAAGCGGAGGTGTAATGAGTGTCTATGCGATCGTACAAAATATTCTTTTTTTGCAAGGAGGCGATCATCAAGAATTTATGCCGGGACGTCCAAATGCGTTTTTTGCGGAGCCGGATTGGCTGGGAGTATATTTCGTCTTTGTCTTTGCGGCATGCATTGCATACCTTTATTACAACGCGCATCACAAACATGTGTGGCGGTTTTTCGATGTGTCTTTGTGGAGCGTAACGACTACAGTTGCGGTTGCGATGATCCTGACGGTTGCGCGGAGTGCATGGGTGGGCGTTGCGTCTGTGAGTGCTGTATATTTGCTCGTTGTTTTTCTCTCGCGGAAGTATAAAATGTTTGCACGGCATGCTCTGTGGCTTGGGAGTGTCGCGGTTGTCAGCATGGGGGTCGTGCTGTATGCACCTGTGACGAATTTTGAATTGGACAATCGTATCCAAAGCACAACTACGGGATTGCAAGAAATTACCGTGTCATGCACACAAGAGAGTGCGGGTGCACAACTCAGTGCACAAAAAGAAATTGATGATGTTGCGGAACTTTCTGCATATGGCTGTCGTCATATTGATCTCGAAGAAATTGAGAAGGAAAAAATGACGGGGCATACGGTTGTAAAGGTTTTGCGCAATGATCCCAATGTCGCTGTGCGTGCAAAGACTTATGATCATGTGATCCAGCTTGTCCGTGCGCGTCCGTTTACCGGTTATGGGTGGGGGAGCAGCGGTGATTTGCTTGGCAATGATGAACAGGGCACACCACTCAATGCGAGTAATATCTTTTTGGAGACGGCGTTGTCGATCGGTGTGATCGGTCTGGGAGTGTTGGTATTGTTTTTTGGTGCAATTGGTGTCCGTGCGCTTCATGTGATGTATTGCGCGCATGATGAAGTGACGCGGAGCGTGGCTGTGTTTAGCGTGATCGGACTTGTGGCGATCATCGTACCAAATCTTTTTAATGCGGGATTGTTTTTGGGTTTTGTGTGGGTGTATTTTGCACTGGTTGCACCTTTGTTCAAAAAGATATAATATCTATTTGAATGAGTTGCATGATCGATCAATATCAGAATAAAGGAGAAAAAAGCATGGCAGAGAAGATCAATATGTTACACGGCAAAAAAGTCATCGTGGCTTCCTGTGACGACAATGGCGATCGTCAATGTACGATTCGATCGGGATGTGAAAAACCACATCCATTTGAAGCTGTTGATGATAAAAGTGGCACTGTAGTACACGCATTTCCGGCGTATGTCGCCAAAGAGTTGCGCGAGAAAGGATGCACATCAAATATGATGCTTGTATAACACAGCGCATCATCAATCCAAACAGGATCGTTGCGACGATCCTGCTTTTCTTTTTTTTGTAAAAGCTGGTATGATGGATGATATAAATATTTGTATGTATGAAATTTGTATTTTCGTATGAAAATCGCGATCGACATTCGTAATATTGGCAAAGGGCGCACCGGTGATGAAGTGGTGTTTTTTGAACTTGTGCGGCATCTCGCGCAGATCGATGCACAAAACGAGTATCATCTTTTGATCGATATGCGTGCAGATGATGCATTGCGTCGCATTGAAACGCAATTGGACATCACGGGCAAAGAGAATTTCCAATTGGTTCCATGTGGAACGGGTAACAAATTTGTCTGGAACGCGATTACAGCGTCGCGATATTGTCGCCGGAAGAAAATCGATATCTATCACACACAATATATCATTCCATTTTTTATGCCGTCATGGACAAAGATTGTGACGCATATCCATGATGTGTCATTTTGTGCCCATAAAGAATTGATCAAAAAGAGTGATGCTTTTTTCTTGAATATCCTAATCCCCCGCGCGATCAAAAAATCGCATGCGGTGGTCGCTGTGTCGCAATTTACTAAAGACGAGATCGTGCGATATTATCATTGTCCGCAGGAGAAGGTGTGTGTCATACCCAATGCGGTGAGTATGTACTGTGATCCGCTTTTGCGCGCAGAGGATGTGCGTGCAAAATATCATGTGCCGGAGATGTTTATCATGGCGCTTGGGACAATGCAACCGCGCAAAAATATTTCTTTTCTTATTGAAGTGTTTGTCTCTCTTGCACAGGAGCGTGGCGATGTGTCTTTGGTTTTGGTGGGTAAAAAAGATCACAATTTTGATCTGATGATCCAACGTGTGCTTGGGAGTTATCCACAGGTCGCAGATCGTGTGATTTTTACCGGATATGTGTCGGATGCGGAAAAATGTTGTTTGTACAAAATGGCACGTGTTTTCGCTTTCCCGTCAATTTACGAGGGTTTTGGCATCCCAATCCTTGAGGCTTTTTCTGTCGGGACGCCGGTTGTTGCCAGTGATATTTTGCCACATAGAGAGGTGGCGGGAGAGGGCGCTTTGTACTGTGATCCACAGAGTATTGACCAATGGAAAAAAATGTTGTATGATGTTTTGGATAATGATAAAATGCGGAAAGATTTACAAAAAGGATCACAAGAACAGATAATAAAATTTTCATGGAAAGAATCAGCTCAAAAACTCGTATCACTCTATAAGTCCCTTTGTGGATGATAATTATGATAAAGAATGGTTGGAGCACAAGGGGGATTTTTGTTTTATATAACTAATTTTAAGATATGATGAGAAACAACATGACGTCGCGACAATCTGTCGATAATAATCCTGTGGCAAAAAAGAGAAGCAAGAAAAAGGTTGTAATTGCTATAGCTGTTGCTGTGCTTTTATTAGGTGGGTGCGCATTCGCTGCAAACACAGTACTTAACAAGGTTGCGCCAAATAGCAATATTTTGAGGAGTTTGGTCAAAAATTTACCTTTGGTGGAAGATAGATTGGATGGCGAGTCTGATGGACGCATCAACATCGTTCTTTTAGGCATGCGTGGCAAAGGTGTCACGGGCGGGGGCACGCTTGCTGATACGATCATGGTGTTGAGTATTCGTATCGCAGAAAATGCAGAAGGAAATAAAGAATACAAAGCATCAATGATCTCAGTGCCACGTGATCTTTATGTGACGATTCCCGGCACAACAACCAACACGAAGATCAATGGTGTGTATGCATATGGAGAAGAGAAAGGAAAGGGTCGGGGCATGGAGGCGATGAAGCAGATATTGCAGGATATTTCCGGTCAGCCGATGCAATATGCAGTGGAAATCAATTTTGAAGGGTTCAAGCAGGTTGTTGATGCGCTTGGTGGCGTGGAAGTGAATCTCGCACAAGACTTTATCGAGCCGGTGCAATTTCATGAGGCTAAAGTGTGTGATCCAAATGTGTTTACGGTGAAAAGCGGACAATATGAGACAAAGATCGATAAGGATCATGGAGGTAAGATTGTAGCGCAATATCCGCTTTGTTACAATGCACATGAAGAATGTGGTGGAGTGTTCAAGGTGCCGGCCGGCGTGTCTATTCTCGATGGAGAAAGAGCGTTATGTTATGTACGCGCACGCTATACATCCAGTGATTTTGATCGCGCGCGTCGTCAGCAGGAAGTGATCGGTCAGATCAAACAGAAAGCTCTTTCTATGGGTGTATTGACTGATTTTGGCAAAGTACAAGGAATCTATAGTGCCTTGAGTGATAATGTCAATACGGATATGGAACTCTGGGAGATGCAACGATTTTTTGATCTGTATAAAAAGATGGGTGACGATGTGGTGATCACACACAAGGTCTTGGATAACTCGGAAGAAGGATTGTTATATTCTCATGAAGGCGATGAGCGTGGATACATTTTGATTCCGCGCGGTGATACATATGATCGCATCCGAGAATTATTTGCAAACATTATCTAGGGAGTAGGTGGTGGGGAGTAGGTTGTAGAAAACAAGCATTCCACATCCTGCATTCTCTAGTCTAAATTTCATGCCAAAAGTTTCTATTGCTGTACAAAGTTACAAAAATCCCGAGATGCTCTCGTTGTGTTTGCGTTCTGTTCGTGAACATTGCGCGCAGATCGATTACGAGCTTATTGTTGCGGATTGTGCAACGGAAGAGGTGACGATCGCGATGATGCGTGAGGATTTCCCCGAGGCAACATTCATTCCGCATGAGGAGAATGTCGGTTTTGGTGCAATGGTCAATGCGTGTATTGATCATGCACAAGGAGAATATATTTTCTTTATCAACCCGGACACGATCTTGGAGACGGAAACTGTTCCGCGGCTGATCACATTTATGGATGCGCATGCACAAGTTGCATTGTGTGGTCCGCGACAAAAGAATTTCAATGGAAAAATAGAAAATACACGGTTTCGGTTTTATCAACCGATGACGATCGTTTATCGGCGTACGTTTCTCAAAAAGTTTGCATTTGCCAAAAAACATCTTGCACACTTTGAGATGAAAGATGTTGAGCGAAATGAACCATATCCTGTGGAATGGGTGATTGGCAGTGCGATGTTCGTGCGTCGCAGTGCGATGGAAGAGGTTGGCAAGATGGACTCGCGGTTTTTTATGTATATGGAGGATGTGGATTGGTGTCGACGATTTTGGGAGAAGGGGTATGTCGTGTGCTATAATCCACAAGTGACGATGTATCATTTCTATGGTAAGGGTAGTGCAAAAGGCGGATTTTTTAGAGGATTGCTTTTTAATCGCTTGACGTGGATTCATATCGCAAGTGGGATCAAATATTTTCGTAAATATCGCAATCGTCCGTTACCGGATATTGCACAAAAAATTTAACAAAAAAATTCATGAATGAAGAAATAATCATTGGGGCTGAAAAGGATGTAAAAAAACAAAACAAAATCATTATGCGTGTCATGACAATTTTTGTTGCGTTGTTTTTTTCTGCGATCTTTTTTATTTTTGGATATGGAGTTGGGCGTGATCATCGCGTGAAGGATGTGCCATTTGATTTTGCCACGATAGAAAATAAAACAGGCGAGGAAAGTGTTGATTTCTCGTTGTTTTGGGATGTGTGGGATCTTGTAAGGGAAAAATACGTCGATCATGACAATCTTAAAGCGCAAGATATGATCTATGGTGCGATCAACGGTATGCTTGCGGCAACAGGTGATCCGTACACAGTATTCCTCAATCCGGAAGATAATGCGGCACTTAATGAAGAATTAAGTGGTAGCTTTGAGGGCATTGGTGCGGAAGTGGGCATAAAGGATAGTATTGTGACGATTGTGGCACCGCTGGAAGATTCACCGGCACAAAAAGCGGGACTTCGCGCGGGAGATAAGATTGTGGAAATTGAGGGACAGACGACAGCGGAGATGACGATCGATGATGCGGTAAAACTGATGCGTGGACCAAAAGGTACAGAATTACATCTTAAAATTTTCCGCGTGGGTGATGGAAATAACACGGATACACAGGACATTGTTGTTGTGCGCGATACAATTCATCTCGACAGCGTGCGTGTGGATTTCTTGGAAAATGACAGTATTGCACATATCAAGATCTTGCAATTTGGGGATGATACGATCCGTGAGTTCAATCAGGTCGTTTCCGATGTGATGAATAAGCATGTGAGCGGCATCATTGTGGACGTGCGTAATGATCCCGGAGGAATTCTTCATACAGCTACGGTGGTTGCGAGCAAGTTTTTGCCAAGTAACGCCGTTGTGGTGATCGAGGAGGATGCACAGGACAAGCGTACCAATCTCTACACAACAGGGGCGCATCCTTTTTTGGATGTGCCGGTAGTCGTGCTTATCAATGAGGGGAGCGCAAGCGCATCGGAAATTTTAGCTGGAGCATTGCGTGATAATCGCAGTGATGTCGTTTTGGTTGGAAAGAAATCGTTTGGCAAAGGATCTGTTCAAGAGTTGATCCCGACAAGTGATACGACAGCGGCAAAGATCACTGTGGCAAAGTGGCTTACACCAAAGGGTGACCAAATAAATCAAAAGGGCATTACGCCTGATGAAGTAGTTGAATATACAGAAGAGGATTATAAGAATGATCGGGATCCGCAACTCGATAAGGCGATCGAGATCATGAAAATAAAAATTCAGCAAACAAAAAGGTAGGTGTGTACAAAGGTGATTTTTTCTGCAGATATTCGAAATAATGTTTTGGTGATTAGCACTGTACTTGACCGAGTGCTAATTATTGATATAATGAGAGAGGATCATACGTAAAATGTTATCAGTAAATTGTAAATACTATGAGTACGAAAATTACACCACTTGGTGAGAATGTTTTGATCAAAATGGCCACGCCAGAAACAAAAACAGCATCGGGAATTTTTATTCCGGAATCGGTAAAAAATGAACGATCGCAAAAAGGTACTGTAATTGCAGTGGGAGAAAGCAAAAAGATCACAGTAAAAAAAGGACAGGTTGTCATGTTCAAAAAATATGGTGGCGAAGAAATAACTGTTGATGGGGTGGATCATGTAATCGTGAAGGCAGAAGAAATCATCGCAGTTGTAGCATAAACAACATATGACAGAAAACCCGAATACATGTATTCGGGTTTTGATGTGTAAATTCAATATTAAACAGTTGCATTGTAAAAAATCTGTGATTGTTTAAGCAGTTTTTGTTATATGGATGTAAAAAACAGTGGGTGTACAATATTTGCATAGAGGGCTAAAACGTGGTATGATAATCACGTTTTATGAATTAATCTATATTATATCTACAAAAACCGCGTAGTCTTGGACATGTAGGATAGGAGCGGTGTATGCGGATGATTTTTAAGAGACACAAAAAAATATGATTGAACAAAAGGAGCAGGAAAGCATGAAAGATTTTATCATCGAAGTGGTCAAGATGTTTTTTTTGGCACTTGTGATCATTGTGCCGGTGCGCATGTTTCTCGTACAGCCGTTTATCGTGCGTGGAGCAAGTATGGAGCCGAATTTCCATGAAAAGGAATATTTGATCATCAATGAATTTGGTTATAAAAATACACCAATCAATATTTTGGGAAAAGAGATCGTGACGGTAAAGCCACATAAAGACTTTGATCGTTTGGATGTGATCGTCTTTCGCGCACCACACGATGAGAAACAATTTTATATCAAGCGCGTTGTAGGGTTGCCGGGTGAGACGGTTTTGGTTGATAATGGTGATGTAACAATTATTAATGTGGAACATCCGGAGGGATTTACTCTTTCTGAGGGAGCATATCTTCCGGAAGGACGAAAAACAAATGGTTCGCAGAAAGTCGTTTTGAAAGAAAATGAATATTATGTATTGGGAGATAATCGCCCGGCAAGTAGTGATTCGCGTGTTTTTGGTCCGCTTAATAAGGATGCAATAATCGGCAGAGTATTACTTCGCGCATGGCCGGTCAGCCAAATTACGATGTTTTAAATGCGGTGACACAAAAAATACAAAGTATCACATAGTTTCTAAAATCATTTATTTATAATAATTATGACTCGACAAGTATCGGCAAAAAAGACGGTAAAAAAACGCGAAACAACAAAGGCGGAAGAGCAATTGGTGTTGCAAACAGTGCGCGGCATGCGTGATATTTTGCCCGGAGACCAGCCATATTGGCAGCAAATCAGGAAAGTGTTGGAAAAGCGATCGATCGAGTACGGGTTTTCTCGTATTGATACGCCGTTGGTGGAGTTTGAAAACATTTTTACACGTCCGATCGGTGAGGGTACGGATATTGTCGATAAGGAGATGTACACATTTCGTACGAAGGGTGGAGATCAGGTGTCGTTGCGTCCGGAATTGACGGCGTCGATCTGTCGCGCATACATTCAGCACGGCATGTCTATTTTGCCAAAACCAATCAAGTTGTTTTCTCTGGGACCGGTATATCGATATGATCGACCGCAAGAGGGGCGATATCGTGAATTTTATCAAACAGAGTTTGATATTTTTGGAGAGATTGATCCGATCTTGGATGCACAGGTGATGCAAATCGCACACCGTGTTCTCAAGAGTCTTGGCATCAACAATGTGCAATTTAGTGTGAATTCTATCGGAACAGTAGAGTCACGCAAAGAATATTTGCGTTTGCTCAAGGCGTATTTTCGATCAAAAAAAGCCAAGCTTCCGACGCGATTTCGTGATATGATCGAAACAAATCCATTGCGCATTTTTGATGCAAAAGATGATAAATGTATGCAGGTATGTGCTGGTGCACCACAGGCGATTGATCATTTGGACAAAGAATCACGTGATCATTTCAAGCATTTATTGGAATATTTGGATGAACTGGATCTGCCATACACTATTGATCCGCAATTGGTGCGGGGGTTGGATTATTATACGCGAACAGTTTTCGAAATTTATGCAAATGACGGTGAAGGTAAGCGCCATGCTCTTGGGGGTGGCGGACGATTTGATGGTTTGATCGATTTGTTTGGTGGAGAATCGACGCCGGCAATTGGTTTTGCTTTTGGTATTGATCGATTAATCATGGAGATGAAACGTGTAAAAGCAAAAAAGTATCAAACGCCTCAGCCGCATGTCTTTATGGCGCAATTGGGTGATTTGGCAAAGAAAAAAAGCCTTAAATTGTTTGCAGAGATCGAACAGGCAGGCATTCTGGTTGCGGAAAGTTTTGGACGCGGCAGTCTCAAGACGCAATTGCGTCATGCGGGGAAATTGGGTGTGGATCTTACATTGATCATCGGGCAGCAGGAGGCATTGGACGAGACTGTCATTGTCAAAAATATGATGACAGGGACACAAGAGACGGTTTCTCAAAAGAAGATCGTTAATTTTGTCAAAAAGAATTTGAAAGAATCTGCAAAACTTGTAAAATCAAGGTAATCATGGTACCATGGAAGACTGTATTTTTTGTAAAATTGCACATAAGGATATTCCCACAAAATTTTTGTATGAGTCGGAGCGTGTTGTGGCATTTCGGGATACTCATCCGATTGCGCCGGTGCATGTTTTGGTCATACCAAAAAGGCATATTCCTTCAATGAATGATGTGACCAAGGATAATGCGGAATTATTGGGGGAATTATTGCTTGTCGTACAAAGTGTTGCAAAAGATCTGGATATTGCACAAAGTGGATATAAAACACTTATCCGCACAGGGAAGCACGGTGGACAAGAAGTGCCCCATATCCATGTGCATCTCATTGGCGGTGCGCGACTATCGGAAAATATTCGTCCGATTGCGTAAAAGTGATGACGTAGAGCAAATTCAACACAGCGTTTGTTCTATCGTCCACATTTTTGTGGAGGCATTAGTAGAAAGGAGAGTGACCTTATGGTTTACGTATACAAGAAAAATGATCGTGAAACAACTGAAAATTTGATTAAACGCTTTACGCGACGTGTGCAGCAAAGCGGTGTTTTGATGCATGTGCGAAGGAACCGTTTTGCTTCTGATGAAAAAAGCAAGATCGAACGCCGACAAGAAGCATTGTATAAGAATAAGATGCGTAAAGAAGTTGGAAAACTTAAAAAACTTGGACGTTTTGACGAAGATTCTTTTAAAGAATTGAAGAAAAAAATTAAAGGTTAAAAAAGACGTCGTGGTGTTTCATGCACAAAATATTTTTGTGCATGTATACAGATTATGTCTTGAATATATATAAAATTTAAAAAAAGCATATGTTGCTACGCAAACAAATCCTTGAAGATCTCAAAACTGCGATGAAAAATGGAGAAACCGATATTCGTGATACATTGCGCGTTATCGATAGTATGATCAAAAATGAAGAAATCGCACAAAAGAAACGAGAGGATGGTTTGGATGATGCAAATACGATTGCGATTGTAAAGCGTGCAATCAAGCAAAGAAAAGATAGTGCGCAACAATTCCGCCAAGGTGGCAGAGAGGATCTTGCGCAAAAAGAAGAACGCGAGATCGCGATCGTTGAAAAATATTTGCCACTGCAGATGGGTGAAGAAGAGGTGCGTGTAGTCGTCAAGAAGATCATTGAAACCGTTGGTGCGTCTTCAAAGGCCGATATGGGTAAAGTGATGGGGCCAGTGATGAAAGAAATTGGCGATACGGCAGATGGTGCTGTCGTGCGAACAATCGTGGAAGAATTTTTGTCATAAGCAGCAGTTGTTTTATGGGAATCAAAGTCGAACTTAACGCTGGTGAATATACACGTTGCTATAGTCGGAAATTATTGCAATGCATTGCACGTAAGACGGTTGATGCATCACAGAAAGTGAATAGCAAACTCAAAAATATCACTATTAGTGTTGCAATTGTAGATGAAGATGAAATTCAGCGTGTCAATAGAGAATTTCGTGGTAAAGATCGTGTAACGGACGTGATTTCTGTCGGAGATTATAGCGATGATCGTGATATAACATCAGAAAGGGAAAAAGAGATTTTTCTCGGGGAGGTGATTTTGTGCTATAATTACATTATTAGATCTGCGCAAGAGAACGGTGTTTCTGCAGATGAGGAGTTTTTTTCTGTCTATACACATGGTATACTACATTTACTCGGTTTTGTGCATGGAAAAAAGATGTTTCTATTGCAGGATGCGATTGTGGGAGATGTTAACTCATGTTTAGTGTCTTTATGAAAGGATATACAATTGTAGGGAGTATAAAAGCCGCTATGCGAGGATTGATTTATGCCTTTCAACGTGAAAGGAATTTCCGTGTAGAAACATATGTTGCTGTGGTTATTATTGGTGCGCTTTTTGGCTTGCATGCGTCATTGATACATTCAACAATTATTGTCACAATGATTTTTTTGGTTTTTATGATAGAATTGATGAATACTGCTATCGAGCGTGTTGTGGATATTTTAAAACCGCAGAAACATCCATATGCGGGTGTAATTAAAGACGTGTCAGCTGCCTCCGTGCTTGTTCTCAGTATTGGTGCAAGTATCGTTGGCGTTATGATCTTTGTGCCACTGATTATTGCGGCAATAAAGTAAAAAAACAGTATTATGAAAACAAACATCATTACAAGTATTGATCTCGGATCATCAACAGTGCGATGTGTCGTTGCGGATGTGTCGCAGGATGATGGACAGGTGCGTGTCTTGGGTGCCGGTATTGTGCCATCTGCCGGTATGCGACGAGGTGCAGTTGTAGACATCAATGATGCAGCGGATGCAATTGCTTCTGCAGTGGAAAAAGCAGAGCAGATGAGTGGAGAAAAAGTGAGAAATGCTATTGTGAGCATTGGTGGTGTTGGTATTATCGTTAAGGAAACACAAGGCGTCATCGCAATTGGACGTGCTGATGGAGAAGTGAATGAGGATGATGTTGTCCGTGTGATCGATGCTGCACAAGCGATTTCTATCCCAACAAACAATGAGATCATCCACGTCATTCCCCGATCTTTCCGTCTTGATGATCAGAGAGACATAAAAGACCCTGTAGGATTGAGGGGCGTGCGTTTGGAAGTTGATGCGGTAATTGTGGAAGCGCCTGGCAATCATGTAAAAAATCTTACAAGCGCAATGGAGCGTGCGGCTGTCGGCGTGGAGGACTTTATCATTGAGCCGCTTGCAGCTGCTGAAGCGACGTTGACAAAAAAACAAAAGGAGCTTGGCGTTGTCATGATCAACTTGGGAGCGAGCACGACATCACTCGCTGTATACGAGGAGGGAGAGTTGATTCACACATCAGTTTTGCCCGTTGGGTCTGATTTTATTACACATGATATTGCTATTGGATTGCGCACAGAAATTGATATTGCTGAAAGGGTGAAATTTGAGTTTGGGAGTGCTGACATCAATAGTGTTGACAAAAAGAGTATGATCGATCTCTCGCATTTTGATGATCGGGAGAAAGATCTGGTGTACCATCAACATGTTCTAGAGATCATCCAAGCACGTCTTGATGAAATTTTTGATCTTGTCGTGAAAGAATTGGAAAAAATTGGCAAAGACCAGTTGCTTCCGGCGGGCGCGGTACTGACAGGTGGGGGAGCGCACTTGCCGCATATCGTTGACTTCGCAAAAGAAAAATTACGGTTACCCGTATCAATTGGGCAGCCGGCACATTTACTTGGTGTCGTGGATCATGTAGATGATTCATCGTACGCGACAGTCGTAGGCCTTTTATTGTGGGCTTTGCATGAAGGAAATCATGGTGGCTCACATTTTGGAACAGGCGCAATCAGTTCACTTGGCGGAAAAATCAACGACATGTCGGCGAAATTGCGTAGCACTTTTGGCAAATTTTTGCCATAATGTACAAGCTGTGTATATTGTTCATATTGACAGTAGTCTTACACGCATGGTACAGTGAAAAACTGTAGGATATAGTTAATTTTTTGTGGACTTTCTAACTACTATAATTAATGTTATGGCGGAAGTAAAAACGGATATAGAAACATTTTCACGAATTAAGGTGATTGGTGTCGGTGGAGGTGGTGGAAACGCGATCACGCGCATGATTGATGCAAATCTTAAGGGTGTGGAGTTTGTTGCGATCAATACCGATACACAAGCATTGCATCACTCTCGTGCGGAAGAAAAGGTGCATATCGGCAAGAGTCTTACAAAGGGATTGGGTGCCGGAATGAATCCTGAAGTTGGAAGACAGGCTGCAGAAGAAAGTCGAGAAGAAATTCAAAATGTGCTCAAGGGTGCAGATATGGTTTTCGTGACGTGTGGCCTTGGTGGTGGCACAGGAACAGGTGCGGCACCAGTGGTTGCGGAAACGGCAAAAGAACTTGGTATTCTTACTGTTGCAGTTGTGACAAAACCATTTTCTTTCGAAGGGTCGCGCAGACGGGCGATTGCAGAAGAAGGTCTTGCTGCGTTGAAAAAAAGAGTTGATACGATCATCACAATTCAAAATGACAAGATTCTCTCGATCATCGATAAGAAGACAAGTCTCGTGAATTCTTTCCGTATTGTTGATGATGTTTTGCGACAAGGTGTGCAGGGGATCTCGGATATTATTTGCAATAGTAGTTCGGAAAGCGTTAATGTGGATTTTAAAGATGTGGAGACAACGATGTCAAATAGCGGAGATGCCCTTATGGGTATTGGGATTGCTACGGGAGAAAATCGTGCTTCTGAAGCAGCAAGAGCTGCTGTGAACAGCCCTTTGCTTGACCTCTCAATTGATGGAGCAAAGCGCGTGCTTTTCAACATCACAGGAAGTAGTGATATCACAATGTTTGAGGTTGAAGAAGCATCAAACGTTATCACAGAATCAGTGGATCCTGATGCGCGTATCATTTTTGGTACGGTTATTGATGATAATTTACCAAAGGGTGAGATACAAATCACTGTCGTGGCTACAGGTTTTGACGATGATGATGGATTTCAAGAAGATGCGGAGATAAAAAAGAAAGAAGATGTGGCAAGTACTAGAACTCGTGGTTTTGGCGTTACTGGTCGTGCTGCTGTTGCGGCGGGTAATGAAGAATACGATGGGTCATATGAGACAAAAGGGGACTATGATCAGGAGTCTCGCTATAGGGAGCCTGTACGAGCCTCATTCAATGGCACAAGACGAGGCGTTGGGAGCGTCAATAGTGATATGCGGTCCAAGATAACGAATGATATCGATATTGCGTCACAAAATTCCATGAAGCCAAAGATGATCATTGAGGAACCGATCAATATATCGCCACGTGCAATGACGCCTTCTATAAAAAACATTATTGCAGAGGATGACACGGATTTTGACATACCAGCATTTATCAGAAAAAAAATGAAAAAAAATTAATGATCTTTTTTACACTCGCAATACCAGCGAGTGTTTTTTATTTAGCTTTTTTTAACATGTTGACACAAGCATTAATCTTTTTGGAAGGTGAAAAAACTCTTAAAATGCACAAAACCTCCGGATCGCTGCCGGAGGTTTTGTGTTAAGAAGGTACGCATGATATTTTAGATATGCATTTTTTGTAAAATCGGCTATAAACCGGTCACATGTTGTGCATATGTGTTGAGATGCTCAAGTTGTCTATCGTTGAGCGTTCGCGCTTTCATGATCGCATCGTTGATTGATGTATTGGAGAATGAAAGGGATGTTTCAGGATGAATTCTCTGGGTCGTTTGTATGCGACGCAAGTAGTCTTCGATATAGATTTTGTGCGCAGGGGTGAGGTCGGTAATATTGTTTTGTGCAATATGTTGTGCGACAGCCTTGCGCGCAAGTGTCGTTACGCTATCTCCTGGTACTGCTGTAACCGTAATAACACCATCTTTGCTTTGGGATTCAATGACTTCTTGCACGACATCTTTTGCTGATTTCTTTTCTGGTTCTTGTGATGTCGCTGGTTCCTCAGTGCTTTGTTGCTCCGCGGCAATTTCATTTTTTGTTGTTTCTTGCGCATCAGGTATGACTGCGGCGGAATTTTCTTCCTGCACTGGCGTGTCCTTGCCTACGGACATGGCGGTTGTATCGCTGGTAGATTTTTGTTTTTCTTCATCCTTTATTTCATCAATGATCTCATTGACCTCACTATTTTTTTCCGTACCTATGGCAACGTCTTTTAGCTGAGAGTCGTCAATTACAACATTGGAATGAGAATTTCTTTTTGAATAAGAATAAATTGCAAAAACCAATAGTATTACAATGCCGATACTTATGATAATGCGGAGATTGTCTTGAATCCAGTGGGACATATTGTTATCTTCAGTCATTGGATATAACACCATCCTTTCTAGTTTTAAATTGTTAAATAGCTTGCGTTGAAGCCGTCCGCCATAGGCGGACAACGAAATTCTTTATTAATTGTACAGTCATTATCAGTAGCGTCAACATAGACAAACAGTAGTTAATTTGGTCTAATAAGGAGATGGTAACATAGTGATAATTATTCGTTTATGTCAATATCTGCGATTTTGCTGTTTATTATGGTCGTTGTGTTTTTTATTGTGGGTCTTTTGGGTATTTTTCTTCCGGTTATTCCAAGTTTGCCTGTGGTGTGGTGTGGTATTTTTTTCTATGGTGTTTTGACGAATTTTTCTGAGGTGACGATCACGGTCGTAGTTATTACGGGTGCGCTTATGATCATTGGAACCGTATGTGATCTTTTTGTCGGTTCATTTGGTGCAAAAAAATATGGAGCGAGTTGGGCAGGAATCTGTGGTTCATTTTTTGGTGGCATGATTGGTGCGATTATTTTTAATATTGGTGGATTTATTATTGGAACTTTCGTTGGTGCATTTGTCGGTGAATTTATTTTTTATAAAAAGACGCATGCGGCATTGAAAGCAGGTGCGGGAACGATCGTGGGATTTCTCTTTGGCATTGCGATAAAAATATTTATTGCGTTCGTCATGTTCGGTATTTTTATTTTTGCCCTTTTCTAATTTGCAAACTATTGATATAATAAAATAAGTTTGATATAATATTAATATAAAACAAAATTATTTTTTAAATAAAAAATAATTTGTGTGTAAATAGAAAATAAAAATAGAAAGGAAGGTGACATTATTTTATGGCAGCAAAGAAAAAAGCAACAAAGAAAAAAGTTGCAAAGAAAGCAACAAAGAAAAAAGTTGTAAAGAAAGCAACAAAGAAAAAAGCAGTAAAGAAAGCAACAAAGAAAAAAGCAGCAAAGAAGAAATAGTGTTTTCCTCAACTGTTTATATCTGAAATATTTAAACCAGAAACCCCGGCAATGTCCGGGTTTTTGGTTTTTGGTGAAATTGCACGAGATGAAGCAAGGATCTTAGGTGGACTATACGGTGCATTTATATGAGAAGCTCTATATGCGAGCAGAAAATAGGCGAGTCTTTCCAGTCAGATCGCAAAAAAACGTCATGTCTTTTTTTGTGCAGTTGTTTTTGTGCATAAACTCTGTGAGGACATCTTTTTGCTTAGGGTCGATTTCATAAAAAAGTAAGAATGTCTTTTGGGGATTATTCTTTTTTAGAGATAGGATCTGTCTTGTAAGTTTTTTGTAATAGGCTAGTCCACCATCATCTGCCCATAAGGCAATTGACGGTTCGTACTGCAGTGCAAAAGATTCTTTTTTTGTCATGAGGGTAGATTTTTCTTCTATGTCTACATAGGGAAGATTTGCGATGATGATTATTTGTGTATAATGTGATGCGGATAGCAAGTCACGCAAACAATTATTATGAAGAAGGTCAGACACGTAAAAGCGGATGCAATCATCAACTGAATGACGTGTGGCATTTCTTTTTGCAACTGTGAGCGTTTTTGGCGATATATCGGTTGCGATCATATCCAGGTGCTTCTGTGAGGGCAATAATTCTTTGGCGAGTGTGATCGCGATTATGCCACTACCAGTTCCAATATCAATAATTGCGGTATCTGAGAAATTTGTGGAATGTAGTTGCTTGATCACATCAATGATGAGCTCTGTCTCCGGGCGAGGTATGAGCGTGTCAGGTGTTACAAAAAAAGAGCGGTTGTAAAACTCTTTTTCTCCGGTGATATAGGCAAGGGGAGTATGTTGGGCTCTTTTTTTTAGGGCGACAATGATTTCTTGTTGTACGTGCGGAGTAATGATGTCGGTATTGTGTGCAAGGACAAAATTGCGATCTTTCTTTAAAACAAAGGCAATAATCAATTCAATGTCAATGCGATCAAGTATTTCTTGCCAATCATGGATGATGTCTTCTATTGTTTGTAGCATGATTTTATAGGGTTATGGGTAAAATTGACAAAAATAGGGACTTTTGATACAATGGGCAGTCATGTAATAATTGACGATTCAGTTGGTTGCTTCTTGTTGATTTTTGCGTATTTTTGTTTTATATGAAACGATAGTGATATGATCAGATTATATACAGTATTGATGTTTGTAGCAATTCTTGGCATGGGTGCATATGCAGTTTTTGTTGTGTTGCAACCGCAATATGTTTCACACACCTCTTTTATTATTACACAAAAAGATCATGCGATACAATTTACACAGATGGATCGTGTCGTAAATGATATTGTGTTTATTGCGCAGGAGTCCATATATGATAATTCTGTCGTCAAACAATATAATGCACGTGTGAACATTGCGTCTGCGGGCGACGCGAATGTCATTTTGATCGATGTATATGCAAAAGATCCGCGTGTAATAAAAAACGTGGAAAAAAATGTTTTTGAGGAAATGACAAAAAGTGTTCGTATGTATTATACAGAGGATGCGGTGTCGATGCGTACACTGCACCATGATCGTATGCCACAACATACGAGATTTTCACGCTTCTTTACATATGGGATTATGGTGGTCATTGTTGCTGGCATAGTTGCCGGTGTGCGTGTATTATATTACTATATTGATCAGACGCGTGATAAGCGTGTGCGTGTGACATCACTTGACGGTAAAAAAATTTTTGAGAAGTTCCATTTCAATCCTGTGATGGAAAAACATGAGGAAGATGCGCAACCTAAAGCGCAAAAGGATAAAGAAGAGGAAATTATCATAAGTGAAAGCGATCACAAAATAGACCAGCAATCAAAAGAAGAGACAAAAAAAGAACAATCACTTGCATATACAGAAGCGAAAGATGTGCGTACAATGAATGTGGCGACAATCCCGGGGGGATTAGCTGCAACTCCGGGCAACCTTCCGGTAGTTGATGTTGGTGCGTTAGGTTTTGTGACGACACAATCGCGCATAAATGAAAGCGCAGTTGAAACAAATGAACCGACAGAAGATGAATTGAAGGCACGACTCAATGATTTATTGCGAGGTAAATTATAAAAATATGATGCAAAAAAAATTAGTGAAAAATGTGATATTTTTTGTACTTGTGGCTGTGATCATTGCGATGATCATCTTGTTTTTTTCTCTAAAAAATAATCCACAAAAATTGGTTAACATTGCATATACAACATCAAAAATTTTACCACTTGGAGATCGATATAATACAGCTGTAGCATTGGCACACTATATTTTACAAAACGACGATCAAGAACGAACGTTCTTGATTCTTTTGCAAAATAATATGGAATTGCGTCCCGGTGGCGGATATATCGGCTCATTTGCCATTGTGACGGTTAAAAATGGCGCTGTGGTCAAGAGTGCGGTGCATGATACGGCAAATTTTGACGGGAGGATCCCTGATGCTCTGGAGCCGCCATATCCGATGAAAGAAACGATGCATATTCCATCATGGAAACTGCGCGATAGTAATTGGATGCCTGATTTTCCAACAAATGCACGTGTTGCAGAAAATTTTTATACATTGGGCGGCGGTACGGAAAAATTTGATGGTGTGATTGCTGTCAATGCGACAATTCTTGACATGATTCTCGATGTTACCGGTCCGATTACGCTTGATGATTATCCGCATACGTTTAAAAGTGGCGATGCAATCATGACGTTGGAATATCAAGTTGAGAAAGGATATAAGGAGCAAGATATTGAAAAAGGTGATCGCAAGGTTATCATGGATGCATTGATGAAAGAAATTGTGCGTCGTGTTGCGGATGTCTCTGTACAAGAAAAGATTGGTTTGGTAAATATGTTCGTCCAATCGTTTGATAATAAAGACATACAAGTGTATCTCGATGATGAAAAAATGGCGCAGATGATCAGCGCAGTCAATTGGCAGGGATCTGTTGACGCAACATGGGATAAAGATTATTTGATGGTTGTTGATGCGAATCTGGCATCATATAAAACGGATCATGTTGTAAAGCGCAGTGTGGATTATGATATTGATCTTTCTGGTACGATTCCCCAAGCAGTGCTCACTGTTCATTATGAAAATACTGCAACACAAAAGGATTGGAAGACATACGATTATCAAACATATCTCAGGATATACACGCCAGAAGATACATGGTTTACAGAAGTACCACAATGCGTATTACCACCGCAATATGGATCAAAATATGGCAAACGATATGTAGGTTGTCTCGTGCAGGTGCCACTTGGGACAGAAAAAGATGTGGTTGTGCGATATAATTTGCCGATTGATATGAAGAATAAATATCCATATGATCTTAAAATTCAAAAACAATCCGGCGTACATGATGTGCCGGTTGCTGTCCACGTACATAATCCTGGATCAACGGTAGCAGATGAATATTCGTTTGTGATGGACATGGATACTACACTGTCTGAATTGAAGAAATAACAGTGGAATGAATATTGTGGACAAGAAAAACACGTGTTTATAGCACGTGTTTTTTGTGGTATAGTGATACGTGGGAAATGAGTATTTATAATATACACTAATTTATATCATTATGAATAGATTTGAAGGTGGTATACAAGATGTGGCACATAAGAAAGTAGAAAATGGTTTCGATCCCGATAAAACAATTCGGATAGAACCTATGGAAAACGACAAAGATGAATTGTCACAGCAACTCCGTGAATTAGAAAATTGGAAAAAAGGGATTATTGATGTACGAGATCGTCGTCATTCAGATGATGATACAATTCTAAAAAAAATTGATGAAAAGATTGCACAAATAAAACTTGAAAAGGAAAAGAGAAGAATATTCAATATCATTGATAATGTTGGCGGAGCATATTCTCCGCCAGATGATCGTGAGATCTCTGCAGAAGAAATGAAAAAAACTATTGAAACCGTTTTGATTACTCATATGATCGATGATGATCCGAGATCATCGAACTATATTCCAGAATCGCCGATTTATGGTACAAGAAAAAATTTACGTGACAAGGTGCGAGAACTATTGGATATTGCACCGAAAAAACCAGATATCAAAAAAGATTTCATGATATAACAGGGAGTATTCGAGTGGAAAAACAAATATACACACCCGCGTGGTCTTTTTTGTCACTACATATGGAAATCTTGCAAAAATCGAGAAAACCTGATATACTGATTATATTGAATTCTTCACATCGGGGATGTGGCGGTTTCTGTTGTTTATAGGGTATAATCTGTTTTACAAATGATTCTATGGCTGTTCCAAAGCAAAGACATAATGTTTCGCGTCGCGAGCGACGGCGCAAACACAATATTTCAAAAATTGCAGTAAGCACAACGCAAAAATGTGCTTCATGTGGCGAGGAGAAGTTGCCACATCGTGTATGTGTTTCGTGTGGCATGTATCGTGGGACACAATACAAAGAAGTGGTGAAAAAAGTGAGTGCATAAAGGACGAGCGTATATTTTAAAATACAAAAGTAACATTATTATGGCAAATCGACATCTCCAACGTTCAATCGCAATGCAAAGTCTTTTTGAATGGGATTTTCGCGGACAAGAAGATGATCGTGTTGTTATGATCGTGACACATAATTGTGCGGAGTTTGCACCCGGTGCGGACAATTTTGCTTTTGTAAATGCTCTTGTTTCCGGTACTGTGGAAAAAATTGATGATATTGATCCACTGATCTCCAAGTGTGCGCCAGAGTGGCCACTTGAGCAGATTGCTACAGTAGATCGAAATATTCTTCGTTTAGGCACGTATGAATTGCTCTTTGGTAATTATGATGAAACTCCGCCAAAAGTTGCGATCAATGAGGCTATTGAGCTTGCAAAGACCTACGGTGGCGATAGTAGTGCACGTTTTGTTAATGGTGTTTTAGGTACGATCTATCGTGAAATGGGTGAGCCAATGAAGGATGATGATGCATCAAAGGCCAAGCAACGTCGAGTGAAAACAAAAGAAAAAACAACATAAGAATTTTTATAAGTAATTCAAAGCATGTTCAATGTGTTTTCATGTCAGTAAATGATTACTGATTTACATACATAGGACATTCTTTACGTGGCATGATGGATATTCACGCTTTTTCACATACATGTGGGATTAGTATTGTTAATCCTGATCTTTTTATTGAGGCGATGACACATCGCTCATATCTCAATGAGAACAAAAATCACAAGCATCCGCACAATGAGCGCTTGGAGTTTCTGGGCGATGCTGTTTTGGAACTCATTGTGACGGAATATCTTTTTCAGAATTTTCACAATCCTGAAGGTGAATTGACGGCATGGCGCGCAGCACTCGTCAATGGAGAAATGCTTGCAGTCGTTGCGCATGAGATTGGCATTGAGAGTTTTTTGCTTATGAGTAGAGGAGAATCCAAGGATACAGGCAAGGCGCGTAATTACTTATTGGCAAATGCAATTGAGGCGATCATCGGAGCGATCTATTTGGACCAAGGATATGACGCGGCAAAAGAATTTATCACTATGCACATTATAAAGCATATTAATGAAATTTTAGAAAAAAAATTATATTTGGATCCAAAAAGCTTTTTCCAAGAAAAGGCGCAAGAAGCGGTAAATGTTACGCCACATTATAAATTGATCAGCGAGTCTGGGCCGGATCATGATCGTGTGTTTATTGTGGGCGTGTATCTGAGTGATGAAAAAGTGGCAGAAGGCAGTGGTAGAAGTAAACAAGAAGCACAGCGCGAAGCGGCACGTATTGCTTTGGAAGTTAAAAAATGGCTCTAGCTCAAATGATACGGTGAACAGACTTTTGTAAAAAAGCATCATGCGTTTGTCGCATGATACGCTTTTTTTATTTTACGACAGGATAGTTGTATTTTTCCCATGCGTCAAAACCACCTTTTATTGTTTTTGTGTTAATGAAATTGAGATCATAGAGGAGGGCACCTGCTTCAAAGCTGAGGGTGTCATTTGCGCCATAAACAAATATTTTATAGCCACTTGGCAGTGTATCATAGTGATATTCTAATTCAGAGAAGGGAATATTAATTGATCCTGCAATGTGACCTGTCGCAAAATTACCGGGACGTCGCGTATCAAGGATGACGGTCTTTTTCATCTCTTCCAGATTTTTAATGATCATGAAAACATCACGTGGTTCTACAAACTGCACTTTGCTTGTGTTTGCAAATGTTTGTTCCGTTGTTGGTGCAATGAGGGAATAACCGTTATTTGTCCATTGCGCAATGCCACCAGAGAGATTAAAAACCGTATTATTGGTCGGGGTGATGTCCTTATAGTAGGAGATGATCGTAGACTCGTCACCGGTAGCTGTGACGAGTATGATCGTGTCATGCAATTGCGTTGACGCAATATCGTTAATGGGATAGCTGCCCGCAATATGACCGGCATCGAATAATGATCTGTCGCGCATGTCAATGATCATCATATGTGCACGATCTGTAAGGATTTTTGTGGAAAGTTCCTTTGCATCGATCTGTGGAATAACGGTTTTGACAGCGGGGGTTTCATCAGCATTGCTTATTTCTGTGTCAGAAGATTTTGTGCTAGTCTCGATCATTGTGTCATCTTTTGCATCTTTTTCATTTTTGATGGTAGTATAGCGTGTCATTGTCCACACCAAAAGACCTACAATGATAATTGCAAGTGCAACGATAATGTTTTTATCAGTCTTTTTCATGATATTTCTCGCATAATTTTAGTGAAGGACAGCACCTTCGAAATCTTTGTATCCGTTCAAAAAATCATATACTGGCATGACAGCTTTGCATTCCGGCTGGATTGATTCGAGGATGATCGCAGTGTCAAAGGTTTTTATACATAGTTGGTCACGCGCAATAAATACTGTCCCTGGGAGAAGATCTTTTTGTTCATCTGATAATTCGCCCGTAAAGGGATAAATGCCACGAAGCTTGATGCGGATGATGTGGCTTTCTCGAACCTCCCAATATCCAAAAATGCCAGGCCACGGATACAATGCGCGATAGCGATTGTAGATCTCTTCCGTTGTATCAGTCCATTGGATATGGCCGTCTTCACGGTCGATCATTTGACAGAGTGTTGCTTGCGCAGAATCCTGCTCCGTCGGTGTGATGGAGTGATCTAAGATTTTTGGGCATGTTTCGATGAACAACTTTGCGCCAACGCGAGAGAGTTTTTGCGTAAGTTCATCTGCTTTTTCATGATCCTCAATCGTCACTTTCTCTTGTGCAAAAATAGCACCGGTATCCATACCAGTATCCATGCGCATAATGGTTACACCAGTCTCTTTGTATCCAAGGAGAAGAGCATTTTGAATTGGGGATGATCCGCGTAGTTTTGGAAGAAGTGATGTGTGAATGTTTATGGCGCCAATTTTAGGAATTTTAAGGACTTCTTGCGGTAATATTTTGCCATAAGAAGCAACGACGATCGCATCTGGTGCGATGCTCTTTATTTTATCAATAGTTTCTGCATCAAACTTATATGGTTGGATGAGAGGGATATTGTTCTGCATGGCGACATCTCGAACAGGATTTAAGGCAAGTGCACGATTGATCCCGGTTTTTTTTCTGCCAAGTTTTTTTTCTGGCTGTGTTATGACTGCTGCGAGATTGCATTTGGCATGTGCAAGCATTTCATTGAGAATGTGCGATGCAAACTCTCCTGTACCCATAAAAATCGTTTTGATCGTGCCGGTATGCTTTTTGGGAAAAGGTTTCTTTTCTTGTGTTGGCAAAGGGGCTTCTGCCGGCGAGGGCGATTGCGTCAGCGGTGTTTCGGCAGGTGTAGAAGTCTCTGCATTTTGCAGTTGCGTCTCATCTGAATCTTTCAAAAGAGAGACCGGGTTTTCCTGGAGGTTTTCTGTTGAGATGTCTTCGTGCACAGACACAGGCGACTCGTGTGTGTCGGCATCAATAGTGATGTTTTTTGGTTTAACCTTTTTGATGTCTTCTAATATGCTCATATGGATTTTTATGACTATGAAATATTTATTTCTTCACGAATGGCCTTCTGTTGAGCATAACGATCGGTGATCAATATACCATTTAAATGGTCGATCTCATGCTGGCAAACAACGGCGAGAAGGGCGCTGGCCTTTAGTTTATTTTTCATCCCGTTTGCATCAATGTACTGTACAGTGATTTTTTGATGGCGGATGATCGGTAATTCTTGATCGGGCACACTGAGACAGCCCTCCGTAAAGATGATCATTTCCGGCGATCGTGTGATGATCTTTGGATTGATCAGCGTGAACTGCTGGCCGTCGAGATCGATCACAGCGATTTGTTTTGACACATTGATCTGTGGTGCCGCGAGTCCGACGCCGTTCTCAAGTTTCATGATCTCATACATGCGCGTGATAAGACCTTGCATTTCAGCACTTCCGATGTCTGACGCGGACGCTGCCTTTTTGCCCAAAACAGGATCACCAATCTCTATAATATTGCCACTGTGGGCATTTTTCTGATGGTATAACATACCTGTATTATGACGTATTTTTTGACTGTAGTCAAAAAGAATTGCGGCTACGAATTTTTGACATTTGGGGTGTGTCATGCGATGATGGTCTATTCAGTCCAATGGGGGACTGAGAACGTGTTTTTTTACATCATACACAAAGAAAAGGGAGGTGATGAGTATGCGATGCCTTTCGCGAGGCATATATGCTGTGCCCCACAGACACATGGATCAAGGGATTGGCTTGTGCGGTGGCAGTGCGGCATCCGGTATTTTTCCCCGAAGTGAATTTTGGCGGGGATAATAAAATGGAACAGCTGATCGAAAAAGTCGATCTGGCAACGCTTGACGGTGTGATCAAAGATGAAAACCCGGATCTGTGGCGCAGACATCGATTTGTCGCGGTGAAATTTATCGTCAATCGCGCAGTGACACATGAGCTCGTCCGGCACCGCCCGTGTTCGTTCTTGCAGGAAAGCCAGCGGTACTGTAATTATGGTCTGGACCGTTTTGATAAGCGGGTGACATTCATCAAGCCGTTATTTTTCCCCGAGGATTCAGAGGAATATCAGGATTGGCTGGAGGCTGTAGAATTCACAGCAAAAAAATATTTTAAGCTTCTCAAAACGTCAACACCGCAGGCGGCACGTACCGTATTCGCAAACAGTTGCAAGACGGAGATCATCGTTTTTACCAACATCGAACAATGGAATCACATCCTGCATCTTCGCACAAGTTCCGCAGCAGAGCCGTCCATGCGCGAGGTTATGATCCCATTGCAAAAGGCAATGCAGGAGATGTTCCCGCGAGACTCATTTGATAAGCGGATTCCCGAGGCATATGCTCAGTTTCCATGGGAGTGGGATGCATTTTGTCTGGAATATCCGTGACGCGCTGTTTTTGTGAGATGTATTATACCGCCTATGGGAGAATTCCTGTAGGCGGTCTATTTTTTGAGTTATTATATAAATAATGGTACGATAGCTTTGATAAAAGATGTATCAAAAATATGTTAAAAATTGCGTGTAAAAATAATTTTGACAAAATAGTTGATGTGCCAGCGGATAAATTCGTCTTTCGTCCCAGTGCGTACGGTGTGATCGTTCAAGATGATCGTGTGCTTATGTTGCGCAATAGAAGTAATGGAAAATTGTGGTTTCCTGGTGGCGGTGTGGATATTGGTGAAAAGATCGATAATGGATTGTACAGAGAAATGCAAGATGAGACGGGGTTGCAGGTCGAGATCAATAATATGGTTCTTTTTAAAGAGAATTTTTTTACTATCAACCATTAGATGAGGCATATCATGCGTTCCTATTCTTTTTTGCATGTACTGTGACGGGTGGCACATTGCATCATGATGAGCTTGTAGATGATCGAGAGTCCACAAAACCTCGATGGATTGATCGCACAACGCTTAAAAAAGAGGATATAAGCGATTTACAAGATGATCTGTACCATCTCATTACTCATTTTGAGGAATATATTTTTTAAATAGTCCAGTCGTATTTTGTCAGATTGTTAGTTGATCTCACTAAAATCCTGCGTCTTGTCAGGTCGCAATTACTGAGAGAAGTTGTCTACAGGTCTACCTATCTAATTATCTAATAATCCAGTTATTTTTTTCTTTGAATATTATAAAAAAAGTGGTAGAATGGTGGGGTTAAATCCTTACTTTTTGATCCTATGAATTTCAGTGAATATCAAAGTGAATCACGCAAAACAGCGCTGTATCCTGATGTGGGGAAGAATTTCGTCTATCCGACGCTTGGGTTGGCGGGTGAGGCGGGGGAAGTGGCGGACAAGCTCAAAAAGACGATCCGTGATGATGGCGGTGTTTTGACAGCAGAAAAAAAACAGGAAGTAGGCAAGGAATTGGGCGATGTGCTTTGGTACGTGGCACAGGTTGCGTCGGAGCTTGGACTGTCGCTTGATGAAGTCGCACAGGCAAATTTGGAGAAATTATTTAGTCGTAAAGAGCGCGGGACATTGACCGGGAGCGGAGACAATCGATAGAAAGAAGAGGTATATGTCATTGGAAATAGGATAAGAAATACGATGTATGTCAGAAGATTATCACAAAAGCATTTATAGTTATACGGATTTGGATGTTTATAAGAGAGCATATAAATTGTCTATTATTGTATGTACAAAGTTGATCATCAAGTTGCCAAAAGAAGAGCAATTCGTTCTTGTGGATCAGTTGCGAAGATCGTTCAAAGCAATACCGCGTTTGATTGCAGAGGGATTTGGTAAAAAACATCAGAAAAAAGGTTTTCAAAAATATTTAGATGATGCAATTGCTGAAAATAATGAAACGATTGTGAGCCTTTCACATGTACGAGATATTTACCATAAGTGTGTAAATAAATCATCAATAGAAAAAATGATCAGTGAATATGAGATTGTGGGCAAACAACTGTTTAGATTAAAACAAAGTTGGAACAAATTTTCTCAATGAACCAAAAAACAAATATCCGATGACTATTCCTAATGCTAATAACTTAACCTTATAACTATGTCAAAAAAGTATAACGTGACAATCGGTATGGAGATCCATGTGGAGCTCAAGACAGAGTCAAAGATGTTTTCCGGTGCGCCAAATCATTTGGGTATGGAGAAGACGCCAAACATGTCGATCGATCCCGTGACGATGGCGCTGCCGGGCAGTTTGCCGGTGCCAAACAGGAAGGCGATCGAATTTGTCCAAAAAGCGGGACTCGCATTGGACTGTGAGATCGCGCGCAAAAGCAAATTTGATCGCAAAAATTATTTTTATCCCGATCTGCCAAAGGGGTATCAGATCTCGCAATACGATATGCCTCTGTGTGAGCATGGCAAGGTGATGATCGGCGATAAAGAGGTTGGCATTACGCGTATCCACATGGAAGAGGACACAGGGAAATCCACGCATCCGGCCGGTGCGTCATATTCCCTTGTGGATCTCAATCGTGCGGGTGTGCCTCTTATGGAACTCGTGACCGAGCCGGATATCACCAGCGGAGCGCAGGCGAGAATGTTTTGTCAGAAGTTACAGCAGATCTTTCGCTATATCGATATCGCCGATGCGGATATGGAAAAAGGACAGATGCGCTGTGAGGTGAACATTTCTCTTTATAAAGAAGGTGCCGATCGTCTTAGTGGACAGAAGGTGGAGGTAAAAAATCTCAGTTCATTTCGTGTTGTAGAAAGAGCGATCGATTATGAGATCGAACGGCAAGCCAAGGCGTTGGATGGTGGCGAAGTGATCGTGCAAGAGACGCGCGGATGGGATGATGCAAAAGGTAAGACTGTATCACAACGCAAAAAAGAAAATGCGCATGATTATCGCTATTTCCCGGAGCCGGATATTCCGCCGATGACATTTACCGACGAGTACGTGGAGCAATTGCGTCGTACTTTGCCGGAGTTGCCGCGACAAAAGGAAGAGCGTTTTATCAAAGAATACGGTCTGAGTGTGCAAAACTGCTCTGTAATCACGGCGGATATCGCGATGGCAAATTACTTTGAGCATGTTGTCAGTGAGATCATGGAAAAAAAGGCGTCCGGTGAAATGCGATCCGAACCCGAAAAGGCCATAAAACTTGCCGCAAACTATTTGGTCAGCGAAGTGCAAAAACATCTCGTCAAAGAAGGACAGAGCATTGATGATATAAAAATTTCCGCGGAGAATTTTGCCGAACTCATGGCAATCGTTGCAGATGGCACGATCAATTCGTCGGCGGCACAGATCGTTTTGGAAGAAATGTTTTATGGTAAGGACGATGACCCAAGTCATATTATCGAAGCAAAAAATCTCTCACAGGTGTCAGACACGGGTGCATTGGAACAGCATGTCGATGACGTTCTTGCGCAGAATGCACAGTCTGTGGAGGATTACAAAGCCGGCAAAGAAAATGCGATCAAGTACCTTATGGGACAAGTAATGAAAGTTTCCGGCGGAAAAGCCAATCCACAAATGGTGATGGAGATCTTGAAAGAAAAGTTGAAATAATCACTGTTGCGGTGTAATGCTCGTTGTCATTCCCGCGCAGCCTGCCTGCCGGTAGGCAGGGCGGGAATCCAGATTTGTCTATGAAAAACTATTTTGTTTATATATTGGCAAGCAAAAGAAATGGCACTCTTTATATTGGTATAACGAGCAATTTGCAAAGACGCATATATGAGCATAAAACAAAACAGATTAAAGGATTCACAGAAAGATATGGCGTAGATCATCTTGTATATTTTGAGCAGACGACGGATGTGTACAGTGCTCTAACAAGGGAAAAACAATTAAAAAAGTATAACAGACTATGGAAATTGCGATTGATTGAAGAACAGAATCCGCAGTGGCAGGATCTTTCAGAAGATTTGTAATATTCTAGATTCCCGCCTTCGCGGGAATGACAACATATAATAATCTTGAAAGAAAAGTTGAGATAATTATGTTGTGATATTGGGAATGGGCATTGTCATTCCTGTGCAACCTGCCTGCCGGTAGGCAGGGTAGGCAGGGCAGGAATCCAGATCTATTAGATCAACACATTGATGTGGAAGAAATAGTAGATCGTGCCAATCACTTCATGGATGAAAAATTGGGGCTCTTTGAAGTAGCGACCGTGATAGTAGTTTGCACGGTGGAGAGAAAAATCTGTAATGCCATGTTGTCTCGCAAGGACGGCGATGCGTCCGAGATGAAAGTCATTGGAAACAAAGACAAAACTTTTATTTTTGGGGAGATTTTTGATCGTGGCGTGCGTGTTGAGTCCGTTGTAATCCTCGATGATGTCTTCGGTGGCAACGTTGTTTTTTTGCGCCAAGTCTAGCATGACGTCTACTTCGTGTGCGCCATACGTACTGGGACCGCCGGAAAGAACAAGGCAGGACACAGTATTATTCTTATATAATCCAATGCCGGTCATTGTGCGGTCATAGAGTGCATGTGATGGGATGGCATCACGCCACACGGCAGCACCAAACACCACAGCGCAATCTTTTGGCTCTGTGGATGCATGGAAATAATTTGCAATTGTGTAAAATGCGCTTGCAAAGATGACTGTAAATATTATAGCAATCAGCGCAATGCAGATCTTGATGAATTTTTTCATGAGTTATGGTGTGTATAAAAATTTCTTTGCAAATGTATGTGCTTCTTTCTCTTTTGTAATACGCCTGATCGGTGCATTTTGTTTCTCCCAGCGGCGGATCCAGGTCTCTTGTCTTTTGGCATAGTGTTTGAGGTCGCGGATCGTATTGTCGCGCATGAGATCAAATGAGACTTGTCCTCGCACATAGCGTGTACACCACTTGTACTCCAGTCCAAAGCTTTCCAAACGTGACCAAGGCACATGAAGGGTATGATGTGCATGGATGATCTCGTCAAAAATGCCGGTATCAAACCATGTGTCCATGCGTTTTTCAATGCGCGCGTTTAGTATATCACGCGGATGCATGATTGCGAGGATGAGGTCGCTCTGCGGATCGATCGGTATGCGCTTTTCTTGCGGTACGCTTCCAAGTGCTGTGGCGATTTCGATCGCGCGGATGAGTCGGACAGGATTATTGGGATCGATCTTTTGCGCATAGATGGGATCCAGTGATCGCAGTGTGGCGAGTAATTGTGTGCATGTTGATTTTTGCAACGATGTGCGTAAAGGAGGATTTGGCAGTACGGAGGGGAATACCGCATTTTCAATGAGTGCTTGTGCCCAAAACAGTGTGCCACCGCAGATGATCGGCAATTTTTTCCTTTGCTGGATGTCTTTTTGAATGCGCATGGCTTTGCGAACAAATTTTCCTGCGTTGTATGGGGTGTTGGGATGGACAATATCGATCATGTGATGACGAATGCCATTGGAAAGATAGACGGATTTCTTGCAACCGGAAAAATCCGTATACAACGTAAGATGTCCGGGTTCTTTGCCGGTGCCAATTGTAAGGTTGCGGTGGATTTGGCGCGAGTCTGCACTGATGATCTCACCGGAAAATTGCTTCGCCAGAGCAATGGCGATAGCTGATTTGCCTGAGGCAGTCGGTCCGATGATGGTGATACGCTTCGGCATATGGTTTTTTGTGCATATGACAATTATTGTGATTGTAGTTTTGTGATGAAATCATCCACGCTGGTTGTTCCTTCGTCATCATTTTCTCGTGAACGGATGGATACGGTTTTATCAGCGACTTCTTTTTCGCCAACGACAAGGATATAAGGCACTTTCTCTTTTTGTGCAACGCGCACGCGTTTGCCGAGTGTTTCGGATTGGTCATACAGTTCTACGCGAAAATCGTCTTGCATCAATCGATCACACACCTCTTTGCCATAGTCATTGAATTTGTCCGATACGGGGATGACAACAATTTGTACAGGAGAGAGCCAGAGGGGAAATGCGCCGGCAAAGTGTTCGATGATCACCGAGAGAAAGCGTTCCAATGAACCGGCGATTGCGCGGTGGAGCATGACGGGGGTTTGTTTGGCGTTTGTTTCGTCGGTATATTCCAATCCAAATCGCTCCGGCATCACGAAGTCGAGTTGTGCTGTTGCCAATTGCCACTCGCGTCCGATCGCATCACGGAACATGAAGTCTAATTTCGGTCCGTAAAATGCGGCTTCACCTTCTACACGTTTGTAAGGGAGGTTTTCTTTTTTAGCGATGTCTTCCAATGTTTTCTCCGCTTTGTCCCATTTGGCGGGGTCGCCGAGATATTTTTCCGGTGTCTTGGGATTGCGCACGGAAACAGAAACCCAATAATCACCCTCATTGAACATGTTGAGCGATGTGTAGAAATCCTTGATCACTGAGACGATGCCACCGACCTCTGTTTCGATCTGAGCGGGTGTGCAAAATACGTGTCCATCGTCCTGAGAGATCGAGCGTACGCGCGAAAGTCCCAAGAGTTCTCCCGCTTGTTCATCGCGATATACCATAGTCGTTTCCATATAACGCACCGGTAAGTCGCGGTACGAGCGTTGGTGTGATGCATAGATCTGTGTGTGATGGGGGCAGTTCATCGGTTTCATCACAAACTCTTGATCGGACTGACCTTTGACTTTGAATAATTCATCGCCAAACTTTGCCCAATGTCCTGATTTTTCGTAGAGATCTTTTTTGGTGATGTGAGGGATCGTGACTTTTTGATAACCGAATTTTTTCTGGAGGTTTTGGATCTTTTCGACGATCAGATCGCGCAGAAGTGTGCCTTTTGGTGTGAAGAGAGGAAGTCCGCCACCGACAAGTTCGGAGAATGTAAAGAGATCCAGCTCTTTGCCGAGTTTGCGGTGATCGCGTCGCTTTGCTTCCTCGATGCGCGCAAGGTAGATATCTAATTCTTCTTTGGTGTCAAAGAGTACACCGTAAATACGCGTAAGCTGTTCGCGCTTCTCGTCGCTTTTCCAGTATGCGCCGGCCAGACGTGTGATCTTGAGTGCAGATGCGTCGATCTCTTTGCTGTTTTCCACGTGTGGGCCACGGCAGAGGTCGGCAAAATCTTTGGATGTATATACTGAAACGATTGCTTCACCACTAGTTGCGAGATCGTCAATGAGCTCCAATTTGTATTTTTGATCCTTGAATTGACCTTTTGCTTCGGCGATAGAAATTTCTGATCGCTCAAACGGGATATTGTGACTGATCATTTTTTTCATGCGCTTCTCGATCTGTTTGAGGTCAGCCTCCGTGATCGGTTGTGCGGTTTCGATATCATAATAAAATCCGTCATCGACAATCGGTCCGATACCAAAGAGTGCATCGGGTCGGATCTCTCGCACAGCCATTGCGAGGAGATGGGCGGCGGAATGGCGTTTTTTATTTAGCTCTTCTGATGGGTTGTGTGAACACATATGTTTTTTAATTAGTCCTGTCGCTCACGAGCGACGGGATGATTGGTTAATAATTAATAATGAATTTATTGATTTAATGTCATTCCCGTGCAGACGGGAATCTAGTCAATAAAATATGTTGTGCTGGATTCCCGCCTATGCGGGAATGACAGCTATGAGATATTTTTGCAGTGCTGCCTTGATCTTGCCGAGAGGTATTCGTTTTTGTTGAGGAGAGATCCACCCGAGGCGCCTGCCTGCCGGTAGGCAGGGATTAATTTTTCTTTTAGAAAAATTAAAAAGCGTCAACAACAAATACTGCAAACTTTGTACTGAGACCCTTCTTTGGAGAGGGGCGGTTCCACTCAGTTTCCCGTTTTTGTTGTGGGCGCTCTTTGGATCGTGCATCTCACGTGTACACGTCATTACGCAGACTCCATAGTTTGGTAGGCTATATCATCATCTGTATGAAATTGTACTTGTATTGTGGCATGAAAAATGGCAGGATGTCAAGCATTGACAAAATACAAATCGTATGCTATAATGTACGGTTGTTATTTTTTGTTCGTTTTATCATCAAAAAAGCGCATATTGCGCACAAAAAAGGAGAAATGGTATGAATACTGTTGCGAGAAGTTTGTCAGATTTGGGTTTGGCCATTGCTTCATATGATCCGTCTCACAGGGCACCAAAAGTCCGGCGACCGAAAAAAGAGAAAAAGAGGATCGTCGTCATGCAGAAAGTCAGTGAAACGAAAGGCGGGTCACAGACTACCGATGAAAAAGTCGTAAAACCTGTAGCTCCTCGGTACACATCCATCACGACAGAAACCGGCGTAAAAATCCGGGTGCCAAAAAAGAATGGTCTGGAGTATAAGGAAGAGTATTTCTTAAGCGGAAGGTGCATTGAAGCGCACTATCATCATGTGTGTGGACTCGACAAGAAAGGCGTTCTCAATAGATTCTTTTATGGGATCAAAGAAGAGCATTTTGGTAAAAATATTATTACCACAGTTGTCGTTGTGGAAAAAACAATGCCGGACGGTCATGTGTTCACGATGACTAATATCTACAACACGCCGGAGGCTGTGAAAAAAAGTACGTTCACCATGCCAATCGGAGGTGACAAGGGCATAAAGATCATCCAGTCACAGTCGCAACACATCGTATTTGCGTAACCGATGTCAGTCTCCACAGGAAAGCAAAATGCTTTCTTGTGGGGATTTTTTATTTCATTGTGGTTACAGATGTATTAATATTGACTTTGTGGTGTATATTATGATACGATGATCTGTCGTTGGGAATATGTGATAGTCACTTAGTTTGTTAACAAATAGGAGAGGAGAAGTAAAACAATGGCCAAAAAAATGACAGGGGAAGTGGTAAGGAAGCGGTATCAGGGTCGACTGGAAAAAACTGCGAAATATGTCGCGAAACTGATTTGCAACGAAATTGATAAAAAAATAAATGCTTATAGCAGTCAAGATGCGAGTCAGCATGCAAAGTTTAGCGTTTTTATCGACAAAATAACCAGTGGCAATAAGTATAAATTACCGCAAGGGATGTTGGAATGGCGGTTTGCAAGTCCTATAAACTCTTGCAATTACCAGCCTCTGGTTGATCGGATTGTCGAACACATACGTGCGTATTACGCTGATTGGTCGAGAGTAGAACTGAATGGTTTTAAAGATAAGTTGAGAGAGGCATATATCGTTTTGGATGCCGGCTTCAAAGTGTCGACCGAGATCCGTCATCCGTGTGATCTTGATAATATCTTTCGAGATCGCAGAAGAGAAATGGTGCTGTATTTTGTCAATGGTATCCGTGCGGAGATCGAAAAGAGATACGGAAAGCAGTCTTCGTGCCAACAGATCTTTACTGATGATATGATATATCAATCAGACCTATCGCTTGATATGAAGGAGGCACAGGAACTCTTCCAGGATGTACGGCGTGTATTATTGGATGATAAATGGCAGATTGACCTCTATCCAAAACCGGACAATGTTGCTCAAGAAATGTTGTTTGCAAATAAGAAATATGCATTTTGTATCACTGCATTTAAGTTGTAAACAACAGACGACACAGCCGCCACAGCTTAGGTAAAAGCAGTGGCGGTTTTTTTTATTCCTGCGTAATTGCTGACGCGTCAACGATCGTGCACAGTTTTGCTTTGCATGCGTCGGTAAATGTGATGATATAGGATGTGCGCATTTTTTGTCCGTTGTGGATGAGAAATACATGAGCATTGCCACTCTCGCAGGTATCGAGAATTTCTTTGATCTGCGCGATGGTCTCGTAGGTGCTGTTGTCGGGGAGGGTGATAAATAATTTGGTTTTGGTGAGAAGGGTATTTTTTTCTTCCTTCTTTTTTGTGATGCTTTCTTTTGTGTCACCGTATTTTTTGCGGGTACTCATGATGCTTTTTGCGTAGTCATTTTTTTCCGGTACGATCTCTTCGATCTCGTTGGCGATAAATTTGAGTTCATCGTCTTTGTCGGAAAGATTTCCTTTCATCACAACAGCCTTGCCTTCTACGAGGAGGTCTTTGTGTTCTTCCAGCATCTTGGGAAAAATCAGACATTCCGTTGTGCTTTTGCCGTCTTCGAGTGTGACAAATGCCATATTTTTTCCACTTTTTGTCAGGATGATTTTGATCGCGATGATGATGCCACCGATCGAGATCATTTTATTTGCTTTGTCTTTTTTGAGATCATTGAGTGGTGTACACATATAGTCGAGGAAATCGCGGTATTCGTTGGATGGGTGATCGGAGATGTATAGACCGATGAGTTGTTTCTCCCATGCGAGGTGTTGTCTTTTGCCGGAGTCGATGCCTTTTTTGAGTTTGATCTCTGCGCGCGAGAGGAGTTCGGTGCCAAAAAGGGAATGCTGATTGGTCTGTGTGCTGGAACGCAAGTCTTTGACAAATGCGAGAATGGTGTCCATGGTAGCAAGGATATCATCGCGTGATGCAAAACTGTCGAACGCGCCAACCATCGCCAGAGCGTCAAGTGATTTTTTGTTGAGATCGCGGATGGTAATGCGTGTGCAGAGGTCGGAGAGATCTCTATATTTTCCACCGCGTTTGCGCTCTTCGACAATTTCGCGCGCAACAGGACGTCCGACGTTTTTGATCGCATTGAGTCCGAAGCGGATGCGCGGATTTTTCTTTTTTATGTCGGCGGGATCATAGATCACGGCAAACTCCTGGAAACTTTCATTGATATCGGGTGGAAGGACGGTAATGCCCATATCGCGACACTCGGCGGCCTCGATCGCGATGCGGTCGGTGTTGCCTTGGTCGGATGTCATGAGCGCGGCCATGAATTCTGCTGGATAGTGCGCTTTGAGATAGGCGGTCTGATAACCGATGAGACCATAGCACGCCGCATGCGAACGATTGAATCCATAACCGGCGAATGGTTCGATGAACGCAAAGACTTTTTCTGCGATCTCTTTTTTCACACCATGAGCAACACATCCTTCGACAAATTTGATCTTTTGCTCTTTGATGAGTTTGATGATCTTTTTGCCCATCGCCTTGCGCAAGATGTCCGCTTCTCCCAGTGTGAATCCTGCCAAATCCTGTGCGATACGCATGACTTGTTCTTGATAGACGGCAACGCCATAGGTGTCAGCGAGGATCGCTTCCAGCTTGGGGTGGAGATAGGTTACTTTTTTCTTGCCGTGCTTGCCATCGACGAAATCAGGGATCCATTCCATCGGTCCCGGACGATAGAGAGCAACCATTGCGATAATATCTTCCAATACAGTTGGCTTGAGTGCTTTGAGATAGCGTTTCATGCCACTGGATTCCAATTGAAATACGCCGGTGGTATGCGCGCTTTGTAAGAGTTTGTATGTTTTAACATCGTCAAGAGGGATTTGCTCGATGTCGATCTTGCGTCCGTGGATCTTTTTGACAATGCGGAGGGTGTTTTGGATGATCGTAAGGTTTTTGAGTCCCAAGAAGTCCATTTTGAGTAGCCCGATCTTTTCGACGGCGGAGAATTTGGTGCTGGATGCATATTGCGTCACTGTTGCTTCATCATCACCGGAGACGCGTTGCATTGCGGTGTATTCTACAACGGGTTTGTCTGTGATCACAACGCCGCATGCATGTACGGAAGAGTGACGGCACAAACCCTCCAAGCGTCTGGCGGTATCAATGAGGTCGCGTGCATCGGAATTTTCCTTATGGAGACGCTTGAAATCCGGTACTTCTGCCAGTGCTTTGTCAATCGATGTAAGCTCGGGGATGAGTTTTGCCACTTGATCGCAAAAATTATATGGATAGTTCAATGCGCGTCCGGCATCACGTATGGCGGCACGGCCGGCCATTGTTCCGAATGTGATGATCTGCGCCACATGATCTGCGCCATATGTTTTGCGCACATATGCCAACACATCGTCCCGACGATCGTCTGCAAAGTCCATATCAACATCAGGCATGGAGACGCGCTCAGGATTCAAGAAACGCTCAAAGAGAAGTTTGTACTCGATCGGGTCCATGTTGGTGATACCGGTGAGATAGGACACAAACGATCCGGCGGCAGATCCGCGTCCCGGACCGACGACGATCCCATCGTTTTTTGCCCAGTTGACGAAATCTTGCACGATGAGGAAGTAGGAGGCATAGCCGGTTTTTTTGATGATATCCAATTCATATTCCATGCGCTTGCGCTGGATGCTGGTGATATTCGTGCCGAATTTTTTGACGAGGCCTGCCTCAGAAATGTCGCGCAGGTAGTCATCGGCGGTTTTCCCCTCCGGCAGAGGAAAGGACGGCAGTTTGGTGTTACCGAGTTCCAATTCAAACGTGCATCGTGCGGCAATCTTTGTTGTGTTTGTGATCGCTTCGGGCACATCGGAAAAGATCGCAGACAGTTCTTTTTCTGTGCGAAATGAGAGGTCAAACTGTTTCATATTCGGTCGGTCTCCGTCATCCACCTTGCGATTCATTTGAATACATAAAAGCACATCGTGGATATCGCTGTCGTTTTTATTGATATAGTAGACATCACCGCAAGCAACAAGTGGAATTTTTGTATCACGACTCAGTTTTTTCAGTCCTTCATTGATCTTTTGTTGCGGTGGAAAATTCGGATGGTCGTTGAGTTCAAGATAAAAATGATCTTTACCAAAGATATTCTCATAGAGGAGTGCTTTTTCCTTGGCTTGTTCATAGCCATCGTTTTGGAGGAGCTCACCGATCTCGCCGGAGTTGTTGCCGGAGAGAGCGATGATTCCTTCGTGGTGCGTGCGCAATACATCATAGTCTACGCGTGGTTTGTAATAAAAGCCGTCGAGCTGTGCGATCGTGATGATCTTGAGGAGATTTTTATAACCGATCTCATTTTCGGCAAGAAGTACGAGCTGATTGGTTTTGCGTGATTGGAGGGAGGCGGTTTTTTTATCCATGCCACCGGGTGCTATGAGGATCTCTGTGCCGATGATCGGGCGAATGCCGCGTTCCTTTGCTTTGACGGAAAACTCCACTGCGCCATACACTGCACTTTTGTCTGTGAGTGCGAGTGCTGTCATGCCGTTTTTTTCTGCCGCGTCTAACAGATCATCGATCTTTGCAAGACCGTTTAAGAGAGAATGATCGGAATGGACATGAAGATGCGTGAATGACATAGTTTTATTAGGGGGTCCTGTCACTCGTGAGTGACGGGATTTGATGATCAAACTGTTTTTAGATGGTTATGGTAGATTTCTATGACATTGTAGCATATAATCGTATAAGGGTATAAGTTTTGATAATGGATACGTAATAACAGCTTGTCACTCACTAAAATTATGAAAATTGCAACTTTTGAGAAGGAAAAAGCATATGGTGATGCCGGGTACGAGATGATTGTTGGTGTCGATGAGGTGGGACGCGGACCGTTGGCGGGGCCGGTGGTGACGGCGGCGTGTGTGATCAAAGATGTGGCGCACATTGCCTGTGACACGGATCGCGACAAAAGATGGGATCTCATCCGTGATTCCAAGCTTCTTAGCGAAAAGCAACGCAAGGAAGTGTACGCATTTATTGAAGAATTTTTTTATATCGGCATAGGGCTGAGCACGCCAGACACGATCGATCGGATCAATATTCTCCAAGCGACATTTCTCGCGATGAAAAAGGCGGTCGTCGATCTTGAGCGCGTGATCGATAAGGCGTGCGCATATGCTGATGCACAGCGGATGATCGTGCTCATTGATGGCAATCAATTGATCCCGAATTTTACACGTGAACAAGCATGTGTATCAAAGGGTGATCAGATCGTAAAATCGATTGCCGCCGCGTCGATCATCGCCAAAGTGACGCGGGACACAATGATGGAAAAATATGACGCGCAATATCCGCAGTATGGTTTTGCCGCGCACAAGGGCTATGGCACCAAGGTGCATATGGACGCACTCACACAGTATGGCGCAACACCGATCCACAGGAAAAGTTTCGCACCGGTAAGAAATGTGCTATAAATTTGCTATTTCAAGGCGCTTTGTTACAATGAAGGACTCGCTTTTTGCGGGTTGGAAGTTCTTTGTAAACGTGTGGAAACATGCGAAAATAGCAAGAAATGTCAGAAATCATCGTTTTCTGTTGCAGGTCAATTAAACTCAAGAAGGAGAGAAGCCATGTTGCGTTTTTACAGAAAGGAATTGACGGATGGATCGGAGGATGTGGAATATTGTTTCAATGTGGAAATTTCTGCGGTACTTACTGATGAGGAGATGGCCAATTTGATGCAAATTCTCACGACGGGTTTGTTACACGTGCGTTATCCAGGGTCTCAACATATGAAGATCAAGATGTTGTTGAGATCGGTCCGCGTGTGAGTGTTGCGACAGCATATTCGACCAATCTGGTTTCTGTCTGCAGAAGTTGCGGATTGGATAAGATCATGCGTATTGAACGGTCGCGGAGATATGTTATCCCTGCAACGACCGACAGAGCATATTTTATCCGCACACATCACGATCGTATGACGGAGATGGTATATGATGAACCGCTTACGACGTTTGATACAGGCGTTGTGCCAGAGGAAGTGTATACGATTCCATTGATAGAAAATGGACCGGATGCACTGTGTGGTATCCCGGGTATTTCAATGGACGAAGCTGACCGTCAGTTTTACTACAAACATTTTGTAGAAGAGCACGGAAGGAATCCTACGATTGTTGAGATCATGGATCTCAACAATGCCAATTCAGAGCATTCTCGCCACGGTTTCTTTAAAGGGAAACAAATTATCGATGGCGAGGTAAAAAAGGAAACATTGTTTGATCTGGTGACCTCAACTCTCGTGGCAAATCCTGAGAGTTCGGTGATCGCGTTCAAGGACAATTCCAGTGTGATCGAGGGATATGACATTGAAACAATTATCCCGGAAAATCCTGGATTTCCTTCGGCATTCACGCACGTACAGTGCACGTATCTGCTTTTGCTGACAGCTGAAACACACAATTTTCCGACCGGTGTGGCTCCATTTCCCGGGGCCGAGACTGGAACAGGTGGGAGAATTCGTGATGTGCAGGCGACAGGGAGGGGCGGGTTTACCATTGCCGGTACAGCCGGTTATTGTGTGGGAAATATTCATTTTCCCGATCATAAGGTAAGTGGGCAATATCCTTGTCCGAGTAATCTGGCGACAGCATTGCAGATCGAGATCGAAGCGAGCAATGGAGCATCGGACTATGGAAACAAATATGGTGAGCCACTTATCGCCGGATTTACCAGATCGTTTGACATGATGTTGGAAAGCGGTGAGCGATGGGGTTTTATAAAACCCATTATGTTCACCGGTGGTATCGGTCAAATGGATGCACGGCATACTGAAAAGGCGGAACCGGAAAAAGGGATGCTGATCGTGCAAGTTGGCGGACCGGCGTATCGTGTCGGGTTTGGCGGCGGAGCGGCATCGAGCATGCTTCAAGGTGAAAATGATGCGGGACTGGATTTCAATGCGGTACAGCGCGGTGATGCGGAGATGGAACAAAAGATGAATCGTGTCATCCGTGCGTGCAATGAAATGGGAGGCAAAACCATCGTCGAGGTTATTCACGATCAAGGTGCCGGCGGACCTGCCAATGTTTTGAAAGAGTTGGTAGAAAAGTCAGGTGGCAAGATCGAGATACGCAACATTCGTGTTGGCGATCCGACGATGTCGGTTTTGGAAATCTACGTTGCGGAATATCAGGAGCGTAACGGTTTCTTGATTCGTCCGGAAAACAGAGAACAGTTCAAGGCAATTTGCGAGAGGGAAAAAGTGGGCTGTGAATTTTTGGGCGAAGTGACGGGAGACTTGCGTTTCATCGTCAATGATGCACAGGATGATTCAACGCCGGTAGATATTGCGTTGGATAAACTTTTGGGGGGTATCCCTCAAAAAGAGTTTCGGGACAATTCTGTTGACCCGAAATTGGTACCGCTTACTATTCCGGAAAGTCTTACCGTATGGGATGCTTTGTGGACGGTTCTACGTCTTCTTTCCGTCGGATCAAAACGGTTTTTGACCAGCAAGGTAGATCGTTCTGTAACGGGATTGATCGCGCAACAGCAATGTTGCGGTCCACTGCAATTGACAGTTGGTGATGTGGCAATTGTTGCTCAATCGCATTTTGGACTGACGGGAATGGCTACAGCAATCGGAGAACAGCCGATCAAGATGTTGGTGGATCCGGCTGCCGGTGCGCGGATGTCTGTAGGCGAAGCCTTGACCAATCTGGTGTGGGCGAGCGGCGTTGATCTGAAAAAGGTAAAATGTAGTGCCAACTGGATGTGGGCGCCAAAACTTCCCGGTGAAGGAGCGGCAATATATGCCGCCGCTACAGCAATGCGGGATGTCATGATCGAGTTGGGAGTCGCGGTAGATGGTGGTAAAGATAGTTTATCCATGGCCACCATAGTGGAAGGCAAAACAGTCAAGTCACCGCGTGAACTGGTGATCTCTGTTTATGCAGCCATACCTGACATCACGCGGAAAGTAACACCGGATATTAAACGTCCTGGTGAAAGCGTGATTTTTGTCATTGATCCTTCGATGTGGAAAATGCGTATGGGTGGATCAGCGTTGGCACAAGCACTGGATCAGATTGGCGATGAATCGCCGGATATGGATGATCCAATGCTCGTAAAACGGATGTTCCATGCCGTACAAGAACTCATCGATAAAGATCTCATTTTGGCCGGTCATGACAGAAGTGATGGTGGAATTATCACGACACTGCTGGAGATGGCTTTTTCCGGAGATTGTGGGCTGGATGTCACGATGCCGGGGAGTGGCAATGCTTTGGAAATGCTCTTTTCTGAGGAGCTTGGCGTCGTGTGTGAATGTTTGCAAAAGGATTGGAAAGCAGTTGCAGAAGTTTTGAATTCAGCCGGTGTGCCATGGGCGGTTATCGGTGACACTATCGAGGAGAGGCACATCAGAATCAGTTGTAATGGTGACGTCGTGCTCGATGAAGAAATGCGGTTTTTGAGACAATGGTGGGAAGAAACATCCCATCAGTTCGATCGAGTGCAAACCAATCCTGTGTGTGCTGAGCAAGAATACCGAAACATCGTTCTGTGTACGGCTCCACAGCATGTTGTTCCTTTTACCCCATGTCCGACGCCAACACACATTATAAAGGCGACGGAAAAACCGCGTGTAGCGATATTGCGTGAAGAGGGGAGTAACGGCGACCGAGAGATGACCTCCGCTTTTTATCACGCGGGATTTGACGTATGGGATGTCATGATGACGGATCTCTTGGAAGGCAAAGTGAAATTGGATCAATTCAGAGGACTTGTGGCTGTTGGTGGGTTTTCTTATGCCGACGTGCCGGAGAGTGCCAAAGGATGGGCGGCAACGATTCGGTGCAACACGATGCTCAACAAAATGTTTACGGACTTTTATGATCGTCCGGATACATTTACATTGGGTGTGTGCAACGGGTGTCAACTCTTTGCGCTTCTGGGATGGGTGCCATGGCGCGGTTTGTCTGATGAAAAGCAACCACGATTTGTGCGCAATGCCTCGGGTCGCTTTGAGTCCCGGTGGTCAACAGTGAACATTCAAAGCAGTCCGGCCATTATGCTGAAAGGTATGGAAGGATCTACGCTGGGTGTTCCGATCGCACACGGGGAGGGAAGGATATACTTTCCCGATCCGCACATCATGTATGATGTGTATAATGATGATCTGATCCCGATCGTCTACACGGACTATGAAGGAAGTGTTGATGGGGAAGTTTCTCATAGCTATCCTTTCAATCCCAATGGTTCGCCAATGGGCATCGCGGGCTTATGTTCACCGGATGGGCGACATCTTGCGATGATGCCACATCCTGAGAGAGCTTTTCTTTTGTGGCAGTGGCAATGGATGCCTGAGCGGATGAAACGCAAACTCAAAGCATCGCCGTGGCTCACAATGTTCCAAAATGCGTTTGACTGGTGCATAAAAAATACCAGCATATAATTTTAAGGGGGTGATCTCAAAAGCCTGACTGATAAATACAGTCAGGCTTTTTATTTTTACGGATAAGCGTATACATATATTATGATAATGAACTTGGGGGGTGACAAGATCGCGGATCTGTGCTACACTGTCAACTTAGTGGTCCTTTTACAACATGATAAATGGCATAATACTGTCAAAAAAAATAGAGGTGTAGATTTTTTTATGATGAAAAAATATGAGGAGGTTTGCACGCATGAGATGGATAGTTTGTGGACGATACGAGTATGAATATGACGCACATGGCAAGTGCACGGGGTGGTGTCGTTATGTGGACGGTAAACGAGAAGATGGCCGTCATCCGGCATGGCATATCAGAACGGGCGATACGCGCATTACGTAAATGCAAGACATTTCTCACAGGGAACACAAGGGCGATCTCAACAGTAGATCGTCCTTTTAATGTGGTTTTGCATAAAAACATAGTACGCTACATATACAGCGCAATCCCATAATCCCCAAAGTAACATAATCCTACGGCCGTAAGATTATGTTACAATTTCTTTCGCGAAAGTTGTGTTGACAGATCATAAAAAATGAGATATTCTGTACAAAGCTATTTGCGAATAGTGTTTTTTGCTTATATTGGTAATGGGTTACGGTATGAGCAAAAGAGTTGCAAGGATGTTAATTGATCTAATAATAAATTATTGTGCCTACAATCAACCAATTGAAGCGCCGTTCACGCAAGCAACAGAGCAAAAAAAACACGTCGCCTGCGATGACTACGGTTTTCAATACACTGCAAAACAAGCCGGTGAAATCACAGGGTCCGTTTAAACGTGGCGTGTGTCTCAAGGTTTCTACTACAACACCAAAAAAGCCGAACTCCGCATTGCGCAAAATTGCTCGTGTGAAATTGACCAACGGGATGGAAGTCACGGCATATATCGGCGGTGAAGGACATAATCTCCAAGAGCATTCCATCGTAATGATTCGTGGCGGTCGTGTGAAAGATTTGCCGGGCGTGCGTTATCATGTGGTACGTGGCGTTCTTGACTGTGCCGGTGTAGATGGTCGCAGACGCGGTCGTTCAAAATACGGAGCAAAGAGACCACAAAAAGCATAGTCTTAACTGATGATAATTTTTTTTGAAATCTAATTGTAAATTTTATGCCAAGACGTAAGAGAGTTTATAGAAAGTCATGGCGACTTGATCCACAATATGCCAACATATTGGTCGGTCGTTTCATCGGACAAATCATGCTCAACGGAAAAAGATCAACTGCAGAGCGGTTGGTGTATGACTCTTTTGATATTATCCAAAAACGTACCAAAAAAGGCGGTTTGAATGTTTTTGAACAAGCGATCAAAAACGTTTCCCCGCTCGTTGCGCTCAAATCACGCCGTATCGGTGGGGCGAATTATCAAGTGCCGGTACCGGTTGTGGGAGAGAGACGACAGACACTTGCAATGCGATGGATCCGCGAGGCATGTCGCAAAGGCAAAGGCAAAGGTTTCGCAGACAAACTGGCTACAGAACTTATCGCAGCAGCCGAAAAAGAAGGCTCCGCAATGAAAAAACGTGAAGAAACCCATCGCATGGCAGATGCAAACAAGGCATTTGCACATTTTGCATAATATTTTTTGATCCCACGGGAGCATAAAAAAATAAAAAAACAGTATGAAGAAAATAATGTATCGCTTTGTCGATGTGTGGAAGGTTGATTTTCTCACAAAATTTTTTGCAGGAGAACATCGTAATACGTGCACGACGATTTCTTTTTGGGTGCTGTCCAATGTGGTCATTGTTTTTGTTTTGTCTGTGCAGATGTTCGTTTTTCTTTATGCATCAAAAAGCGTCGTGATCGATGGCGTGCAAAATGCTATCGGTGATGGTGCCACGATCACATTTTTGGACGGTCAGATGACCACTGAAAACATCGATGACCCGTTCTTCAGAGAAATCAAAACAACAAATGCCAACGGGCAAAGTGTGACATCGGTCGTGATCATTGATATGCATGCAGATACTTATGATCTTGACGCTTTGGACGAGTATGCGGGCGGTGTGATCGCTTTGCATGATCGTATGTATATCAAAGACGGCAATGATATCACACAAATGTTGTATACCAATGTGCGGAATTTTTCGTTGTCAAAAGAACAGGTCTTGGCGTATATCGATCGATATTATGCAGTGCCGTTTGTCCTTTTGGCGACGGTTATTGTTGGTGTAGTCCTTTTGCTTACGATGATGATCGGACGGACGATTGCCGCGTTATGGTGGGCGCTGATGCTTTATATGATCGGTCTCATTATGAATGTGCGCATGGCATACGACATTGCATTTAAAAGTGTGTTGAATTTGTATTTTGTCCCGATGAGCGTTGTCGTGCTTCTGGGGATTATCAATATACAAATTCCTCTCTTGACAACGGTGATCTTTATTGCGATGTTTGTTGCAAATCTCATATGGCTCAAGAGACACGTTGAGCCGGAAAAAGCCGATACATCTGACGTTGTTGTGACAAAGACGCAAGAAGAAGCGGAAGAAGCAGTCGCGACATCGCCGGAAAAAATGTAAACTATAATATATAGTGACAGGAACTGCACCATGTGGTATAGTGGTACAACAATATAACGTAGATATTTATAAATAAATCAATCAAAACATATGAGTAGCAGTAGGAAGACGCCGATCGGTAAGTTGCGTAACATTGGTATTATCGCACACATTGATGCAGGAAAAACCACGACAACGGAACGTGTCCTTTTTTATACGGGGATTTCACATAAAATTGGTGAGGTACATGAAGGAGAAGCGACGATGGACTGGATGGAGCAGGAACGAGAGCGTGGTATCACGATCACATCTGCGGCAACGACAACTTTTTGGAAAGGTTATCAGATCAATATCATCGACACACCGGGACATGTGGACTTCACTGTAGAGGTAGAGCGTTCGATGCGCGTATTGGACGGTGGCGTAGTCGTCTTTGATGGAAAAGAAGGTGTGGAACCGCAATCAGAGACTGTATGGCGTCAAGCAGACAAATACAAAGTGCCTCGTATTTGCTTTATCAATAAAATCGATAAAGAGGGTGCCGACTTTGATCGTGCATTAGACTCAATTCATCAGCGTTTGACACCGCATGCAATTGCAGCACAATTGCCAATTGGTGAACGTGGGGGTTTTGAAGGCGTTGTCGATCTTGTGACGATGAAAAAAATCACCTTTGGCGGTAAAATGGGTGAGGAAGTGATCGTGGATGAGTGTCCGGAAGAATTGAAAGCAAAGGCGTTGGAATGGCGAGAAAAATTGATAGAAAAAGCTGCAGAGCAGGATGATAGTGTCATGGAAAAATATCTTGCCGGAGAAGAAATTTCTGAGGCAGAATTAAAAGCGGCGATCCGCAAGGGCGTGATTGCGACGACGCTTATCCCTGTATTTACGGGGACAGCTTTGCAAAACAAGGGTGTACAACCGGTATTGGATGCAGTTGTTGATTATTTGCCGGCACCAAACGAAATTCCGCCAATCATCGGTAAAGATCCGAGAAATGCAGAAAAAGAAATTATTCGCAAGGCAACGGATGAGGAGCCATTTTCTGCGCTTGCATTCAAGGTAGCGACGGATCCTTTTGTGGGACAGTTGATCTTTTTCCGTATTTATTCAGGTTCTCTTCAGTCAGGGTCATATGTCGTCAACACGACAAGTGGAAAGAAAGAGCGCATCGGTCGTATCTTGCGCATGCATTCAAACAATCGTGAAGAAGTGCCGGAGCTTTTTGCCGGTGAGATTGGAGCACTTGTGGGATTGAAGGCGACAAAAACCGGTGATACATTATGTGATCCGGACAATCAGGTGGTGTTGGAGTCCATCGAATTTCCGGAGCCGGTGATCGCGATTGCCGTCGAACCAAAGACAAAAGCAGACCAAGAAAAAATGGGGATCGCATTGGGCAAACTTGCCGAGGAAGACCCGACATTTCGTGTGCGCACAGATGAGGAGTCCGGGCAAACGATCATTTCCGGTATGGGTGAATTGCATCTTGATATTATTGTGGACCGTATGCGTCGCGAATTCAAAGTGGAGGCAAATATCGGACAACCACAAGTGTCCTATCGTGAAACGATCACACAGACAGCGGAAGGTGAAGGTAAATTCATCAAGCAGTCCGGTGGACGTGGGCAATATGGTCATTGTTGGGTACGTATTTCGCCGCGTGAACAGGGTCAGGGATTTGAATTCGTCGATGAGATCAAGGGTGGTGTGATCCCGCAAGAATACATCAAGCCGGTACAACAGGGAGCGGCAGAGGCGATGGGTAACGGCGTGATCGCAGGATACCCGATGGTGGACGTTTCCGTTGCACTCTATGACGGTAGTTATCATGATGTTGATTCATCTGAGGCGGCGTTCAAGGTTGCGGGCTCAATGGCGTTCAAAGCGGCCGTGCGCAATGCGAAGCCGATCATTTTGGAACCGATCATGGCAGTGGTGATCCTCACGCCGGAACAGTCTATGGGTGATGTGGTGGGTGATGTCAATGCAAAGCGCGGTATCATCAAAGAGATGAAAGATCGCGGAGAAGGCATGGCAATTCTCAAGGAAATTCATGCTGAGATCCCGCTTGCGTCAATGTTTGGCTATGCAACACAATTGCGCTCAATGTCACAAGGACGTGCAAGTTCCACAATGGAATTCAGTCATTATGCAGAAGTGCCAAATAGCATCGCACAAGAGATCATTGGCAGTAACGAGAAAAAGTAGATCATTACCGGAATCGATGGGAATATGTGCAAACCCCGCATTTGTATGCGGGGTTTGACTTTTTATATTGCATTGTCTATCCTGCATAAGAAGGAGTTCTTTTGTATGTATGGATGTAAAAAACAACATCTTATGACTGTGGAGGTAAGGACGCATGAAATTCAAGCTCGTATTGATCGGTAAGTCATGGAAAGACAACGTGTGGGGGTTGACGATGGTCAATGCTCTCAATGATGTTAAATTTAATGCCGTATTGGCGGATATTTTTGATGCATGTATCGAAGGTGCAAACAAAATGGGACCGGCCGAATTGTATCGGCAAGATGACGACTACGGAAAACATCCCCGTTTTCCTGATCGTGTGGCGATCAGTATTTGTTTTTCGCAAGCGTTTGATAAAGATGGTCGAGATTGGGAAAGGTTTGCAAGATCTGTTGTGGATCATGTAAAGGCAACACTGAGTGATGCACGAAATAAGATGGGAGGATTAACGGAAACGCACAATGTGCAACTTTTTTTTGAAGGACATGTCACGAATTTTTCCGGAGCAAGCAGATTTATCGAAATTGGACCGATGAACATGCACGTGTGATCTTGGATGGTAAAGCAATAACAAAATCAAAAAAGCAGCGATTACTCGCTGCTTTCTTTTTTTACAAAGATGTTTTAAATATCCTGTAAGAAGTCGTATTACGCTCGGCTAACATTCACTGCGTTCTGGCCTTTAGGACCATCAGCAATTTCAAATGTTACGTCGTCACCTTCCTGAAGGTCATTGAATTCAACACCCTGCAATTCAGATGCATGAAAGAACAAGTCTTTTTCTGCACCATCTTGAGAGATGAATCCAAAACCACGGTCTGTGAGACGAGCAATTTTTCCTTTGTTCATCGTTTGGAATAGCTTATATTTGTTACTTTATTCAAATACAGGTGGTCTGTTCGATGAAACTCGACTAAGATCTTCTTACAGTTCTGATTTGATTGCATCAAGTATAACAAGGATTGAAAATTTTGTCAAGGTGTGCCTTGTTGACGCAATGTGATATAATTGTATCGATGTGTAAACAAAAAATAATAAAAATATATGAATCAACAGATTGTGGCGTATCTCCAAACGAACAAAGGGCAGTACACGCAAGAATCATTGGTGGCACAATTGCGTGGTGCGGGACACAATGAGAATGATATTGCTGATGCGGTAAATGCGGTTTATGGGGGCGTATCTGCGTCACCGGTACCAGGTGTGCAAACGGTAAAATATGCGGGATTTTGGATCCGTTTTGTCGCGGTGATCGTCGATAGTATCATTGTTAGCATTGCAGGCGGGATCATAGGATTTATCCTGGGATTTATTTTGGCGGCCGTTGCAGGAACGGGAAGCGACAGTCTTTTTGGAGGCATGTTGTCATCGCTTATCGGTCTGTTGATAACATGGACGTATTTTATTTTCATGACGCATAATTTTCAGGCGACGCTTGGCAAAAAATTATTGGGACTTGAAGTGCGTGCATCAGACGCATCAAGTAAAGCGACACTCGGCAGTATTATTTTACGTGAAACAATCGGCAAACTTCTTTCGATGATCTTCTATATTGGGTATATCATGGCGGGATTCACAGCAAAAAAACAAGGGTTGCACGATATGATCGCAAAAACAGTCGTTGTATATAAAGATCCGCAAAAGAAGTCTTCCACAGCAATTATCGTTACCATTATTCTTCTTGTGGTTTTTATGACAATCGCAATTGTCGGGATCATTGCTTCGGTTATGTTTGTATCCCTCAATTCTGCACGCGATAAAGCGTCAGGTAGCAATTATGAGAGCATAAATGAGATGCCTGGCAATGGCTATGAGAGCACAACAGATCCTGTCGGGGATGTCGGTACGTACGCGGATGCAATTCTGACGCAAGATACGATGCAAGGCGTTGTGGCAAAGCTCTCGATACTCGGATGTGACCAATATGAATCATATGAGCCACATATCCTTACGGATGTTGCATATACCGGAAATGATGTGCGTTCGTGGGAGGAGCGATGGGTCGTCTCCGGTTGCGGGAGTGAATATCCCATAGATATCACATTTACTGAAACGCGTGGAGAGGGCACCGTATGGACGATCAAATAACGGATCAGATGGCATAAATCGACCGCAAATAAAGATAAGAAGATCAATACTGTGGGCACGACATTTTATGCTCGCAGTATTTTTATGTACATGCGTCAGTGTTGTCCTTTGAGGATTTTTTTGATACAATAGTCATATATGTGGACAAAAAAGAGAAAGAAGACAATATATATTTTTTGGGTGATTTTCTCCATTCTTATGATTATTTCAATGGTGGGCTTTCTTTTGTTGCCATTGCTTTATGTTTAAAAAAGGAGCATCTCTATGAATCAAAATTTTCGTACGATCATCACGGCCGTATTGTTTATTGGAAGCATTGTCGTCATATCGATAACGCTTGTTTCTGTTGTAAAGGAAAAACGTCGCTCGCATGCAATTCAGGACGAGATCATCGCTTTGCAAAATGAAAAAAAACAATATGAACATGAAAATGGTGATTTGATGGATCGTATCGCATATTTGCAGTCGGAGCATTCCTATGAGAAAGAAGCAAAAACCCTCAATTATAAAAATCCGGGTGAACGTGTTGTAGTAATTCGTCGTTCGCAGGATGAGTTGTCTGACACGCAACCAAGTGATGATACAAAAAACGGTGATGTGGCATTTGTGCCGCATTATCGCATATGGTTTAATTATTTTTTTTAAAATAAAATTGTATGAACGACAGGCATAAGAAGATTTTAACGGTGATCAGCGCAATTGTATTTATTGTAATCATTTTTATCGGTGTGGTTACCTATATATTTCGTATGGATACACCTGCTGTTGTTTATGTGAGACAGGCGTTACATTTTCCTGCCGTTATTGTGGACGGTGTGTGGATTTCTATGAAGGAAATGGAAGAAAACACGCTCTCGATCAAGCAGTTTTATGAAAATCAGGACTTTTCTTCTTACGGTATACGCATTGATTTTACGACAGATGATGGCAAAAAACGTCTCAAGATCGAACAAAAAAAGATGTTAAACAAGCTGATCGAAGACAAAGCAATTGCGGCAATAGCAAAGGAATGGAACATTTCTATCAGTGATGAGGCTGTTCAAACAGCGATGGACCGGCCGATGGATGAGGCGGGTACGCGAGAAAGCGTGAAAGAACAATTAAAAAATCTCTATGGGTGGACATTGGATGATTTTGGCAGAAAAGTGGTGTATGAGCAATTATTGCGCAGAAAGGTTTCCGAAGAATTTGATAAAAAAAATGTTGCTACCGACGCAATGCATGAGCAAATCAATAAAGCAAAAAAAGAGCTTGATGATGGGCGAACTTTTGCAGATGTTGCAACAAAGTATTCCAATGGATCGACGGCATCGGAGGGTGGTGTGATGGGGTGGTTTGCCGCAAGTGATCTGCAAAAGGAAATTGGTGACAAAATATTTACAATGGAAAAAGGTACGTATACCGATGTAATTGAAACATCGCTGGGATTACATATTGTACAGATCAACGATGTGGCGGAAAAAGATGGTATAAAATTAATGCACGTTTCGCAAATCATTGTCAAAAAACAAACATTCGCACAGTTTTTGGAAGAGAAAATCAAAAAAATGAATGTAAAGATCTTTTTGCCACAGTATGTATGGGACAAGGAAAATGGTCTTATCATTTTTAAAGATGATGATATGAAAGCTTTTGAAGAAAAAATGCGTACTGAAGAGGCAGAGGCGCAAAATGCCTCAAGTAAGTAATACATTAAACAAATTCTAATAAAAGTTTATGAACGAAGATCATGTTTTCACCGTGCAACCAAAAGAAGAGTTGGTTGTGTCACATAAAACGGTTTTGCCCACGTTGTTATTGGTGGGTGCCATCAGTCTTTTGGTGAGCATTGCCGGAAGTGCGATCGTGTGCGCATTTGTTTTTGAGCGATATGTGCAAAAGTTGTCTGCGCAACAAGAAAGTCCTGTGGCAAAAGAAGTTGTACGATTGCAAGATGATAATATTGTTGCCATGGTGGAGAATGTCTCACCCGCTGTTGTGAGTATAGTTGCGACAAAAGAGGTACCACAGTACCAGCAGTTATTTAGAAATTCACCACTGAACTTGTTTTTTGGCGTTCCAAATCAACAACAGGAACAGCAGCAACAAAATGTTCCGAGTGAAAAACAAAAGGTTGGTGGTGGAACGGGATTCTTTATTTCCACTGATGGAATGATCGTGACCAATCGTCATGTTGTCGCAGATACGGATGCGGAGTATACCGTTTTTTTGTCGGATGGATCTGAACACGTGGCTACTGTTTTGGCACGGGATGAATATTTGGATTTTGCTGTGTTAAAAATAGATGGTGATAATTTTACGGCGGTTGATCTGGGAAATTCAGATGATATCAAGATCGGACAGACGGTGGTTGCAATCGGCAATTCTTTGGGCGAGTTTTCAAATTCGGTAAGTCGCGGCATTATATCCGGTATGCAGAGAAATATTGTTGCCGGTGGCGGTCTTGGCGGCACAGAGGAACTGACGAACATCATTCAAACTGATGCGGCAATCAACTTTGGCAATTCCGGCGGTCCGTTGCTTGATGTGAACGGAAAGGTGATCGGGATCAACACTGCGGTAGCGCAGGGAGCTGAAAATATCGGATTTGCCATTCCGATCAGTCAAGTGACACGTCTGATCGATGAAGTAAAAAATAATGGAAAAATTTCCCGGCCATTTGTCGGCGTGCGCTATGTGGACATGACAGATGAGATAAGGAAAGCGTTAAATGTGTCATATGACCATGGTGTCTTGATCGTGCGAGGGGAACGCATCACTGATTTCGCGGTATTGCCCGGATCTCCGGCAGACAAGGCAGGTCTTATGGAAAATGATATTATATTGGAAATTGAGGGAGTAAAGATTGACAAAACACATTCTCTGACGGAGCAGATCAATCATTATAAAGTTGGTGATTCTGTTACACTGAAAATCTGGCACAAGGGAGAGGAAAAGGACATAAAAATTCTCCTAGAGGACAAGGTGGCACAAAATCAAAAATAAATCGTAAGTGAAAATCTTTTGCGTATGAATATCGAACAATTCACTACAAAATCACAAGAGGCGTTACAATTGGCGCAGAGAAGTGCAATGCGCTATGGCAGCCAATCAATTCTTCCGGCGCATTTGGCGGAAACGTTAATTGTGCAGGAGGGGTCGATTGTACCAATTGTATTGAAAAAAAACGATATTGCATATAATGATCTTACACAAGAGATCATATCGATCATAAACACATCTGGCGCGAAAACAAATGCAAAGGAGCAGGATCATACACAAGTGTATGTCTCACAGGAGCTTTCACGCATATTGACAGAGGCAGAATCTGAGATGAAGGATATGGGAGACACATTTATCTCAACGGAGCATGTTATGTTGGCTGTGCTTGCAGTGGATCAAGAATTGCGCGATATATTCAAAAAATATGGTGTTACGTATGATTTTTTCAAAAAAGCGATTACGGACGTGCGCGGTGAGACACATGTAGACAGCCAAAATCCCGAAGAGACGATGCATATGATCCAGAAGTTTACCGTCAATCTGACGGAAAAGGCGCGCAAGGATACACTCGATCCTGTGATCGGGCGAGATGATGAGGTGCGTCGTGTGATGCAAATTCTCTCACGACGGACAAAAAATAATCCTGTTTTGCTCGGAGAGCCGGGCACGGGGAAAACGGCAATTGTGGAAGGACTTGCACAGAGAATTGTTGCGGGTGATGTGCCGGAATCTCTCAAAAATAAAGAAATCCTTGCACTTGACCTCGGACAGTTGATTGCTGGTGCAAAATTTCGGGGTGAATTTGAAGATCGCTTGAAAGCGCTTATCAAAGAACTGGATGCGAGTGCGGGGCGCATGATCCTTTTTATTGATGAATTGCACACGTTGGTTGGTGCGGGAGCAAATGAGGGTGCAATGGATGCCTCAAACATGCTCAAACCTGCGTTGGCACGCGGTGAAATACGCACGATTGGCGCGACAACATTGAAAGAATATCAAAAATATATCGAAAAAGATGCGGCATTGGAGCGACGATTTCAGCCGGTGTATGTGACGGAACCATCAGTACAAGACACAATTGCAATTTTGCGCGGCATAAAAGAGAAATATGAATTACATCATGGTGTGCGCATTACCGATGATGCTGTGATTGCAGCAGTTGATTTGTCGCGTCGTTATATTTCTGATCGATTTTTGCCGGACAAGGCTGTGGATTTGATTGATGAGGCGGCGTCATCGTTGCGTATGGAAATCGATTCAATGCCTGTGGAGGTTGATCAGATGGAGCGAAAGATCCGGCGTATGGAGATCGAAAAAAAAGCATTGCAAAAAGAAAAAAAGAACGGTAATGTGGCAAAAATTGAAAAAATTGACAAAGAACTGTCAGAATTGAAAGAACAATCAAAAAAAACACTCATGCAGTGGCATGCAGAAAAAGACGTTTTGAAGTCCGTGCAGACAGCAAAGGAAAAGATCGAGCGATTGCGCATTGAGTCGGATAATTTGGAACGCACAGGAGATTTTGATAAAGTTGCGGAGATTCGTTATAGCAAAATTCCGGAAGCGGAAAAAGAAATCAAAACAGCGCAAGAAAAATTACATGCGATTCAGGGGGATGGAGCGATGTTGCGAGAGGATGTAACGGAGGAAGATATTGCACGCGTGATATCGCGATGGACAGGTGTGCCCGTGTCCAAGATGTTGGGCTCTGAAATGGAAAAATTGGCAACGATGGAAAAAGAATTGGCACAACGTGTCGTCGGACAGAAAGATGCGATTGATGCTGTGGCAAATGCTGTGCGACGTGCACGGGCGGGTATTTCTGATGAACATCGGCCGATTGCATCATTTATATTTTTGGGACCGACAGGTGTGGGTAAAACAGAGCTGGCAAAAGCATTGGCGGAGTTTTTATTTGATGATGAACGATCGTTGGTGCGCATTGATATGAGTGAATACATGGAAGCACACGCTGTGGCACGGTTGATCGGGGCGCCACCCGGATATGTTGGATATGAAGAGGGCGGTCAATTGACGGAGATCATTCGACGAAAACCGTATAGTGTCGTGTTGTTTGATGAGATCGAAAAAGCGCATCCGGACGTTTTTAATATTTTCTTGCAAATTTTGGATGACGGACAATTGACCGATAGTAAGGGACGCCTTATCAATTTCAAAAATACGGTTATTATTATGACGTCAAACATCGGTTCTGATGAGATTTTTGCCGCACAAAAAAGTCACAAAAAAGACAAAACAGATATGAATGAGACGATCATGGCGCAAATGCGCAAAAGGTTCAAGCCGGAATTTCTCAATCGCATTGACGATATTATTGTCTTTCACGCATTGACACAAGAGATGATTACATATATAGTTGATATTCAGTTGGATCAAGTGCAAAAAAGGCTCATCGAAGAAAAGATCGCACTTGATGTTTCTGATGAAGCGCGCACACTTCTTGCAAAAAAAGGATTTGATCCCGCATATGGCGCACGACCGCTTAAGCGCATTATCCAAAAAATGGTACTTGATCCGCTCGCGATGAAAATCGTGGAAGGAAAGATCGGTGCCGGGCAGACGGCATATGTGCATGTGACAAAAGACACGATCGACATATCAGTAAAATAATATTTTTATGATTGCTCATTTGCGCAGCTTGTTGTTTACAATCGTCTTTTTTATAGGCGTGGAGTTGATAATAACATTTTCGCTTCTTGGAGAAAGAAAAGGTCTTGTGCTGGGTGCTGTATTGTTACTTTTTGCACTGTACGCGGGGTGGAATGTGGGGAAATCTTTTATTTATGCATTTTTTCCATTTGCTTTGGCACTTGCTTCATTTGGGTTGTTATATTTTATTGACAATTTTCAAGAGAGGCAGATATTCAGTGTGTTGGTTTCCATTTTGTATTATGCAACATTACTGGGTATCAAACGTATTTGTAAAAATCCATTCGATATGACAGCACGAAGTTTATTCTCAGCGGCACTTATTGCAACAATTTTCCTTTTTTATGCTGTTGTGTATGGTTTTTATATCAATTTCAATATCCCACTCTGGTTGTTTATGGCGACGCATTTTGTTTTTGTCAGTACGATTACGTTTGTTTCTTTGCGTTCTTATTCCAGCGATATCAAGAGGATACTTTTATATAGTACGATCATTGCTTTTGTAATGATCCAATTCGTATGGATGACAAACTTTTGGCCGTTTGGATACCTTACCATGGCGGCGATCAATTTAATGTTCTATTATATATTATGGGATATGGTTCAGATGGTTTTTTTGGAGACATTGTCAAAAAGACGTATTCTCATCTCAATTATTTATTGTATAATTTTGACTGTGGCTGTGCTTTTTACAACACAGTGGCTGTTGGTTGATTAATATATTTTTATGAAAAAAATTGGAAAAATTTTAGGAATTACAGGGGTCATTTTTCTCGTTGGTGGTATTGGCGGCATGCTTTTTGATTACATCTTTTTTGCACATTTTGTCAATAATCCTGTGTGGGCGGACAGTCCTTTCGTGCAAACAATGGCCAGTCGTTATCAAGTGATCAAAAATACTGAAAAAGTTATCGTAGAGAATAGTGAATCAATTGCCGATATTGCATCACGTGCGGCAACATCTGTTGTGTTTGTTGAAGCGGTAAATGCCGATGGAAAGAGTTTATCTGGAAACGGCGTGATCGTCAGTAGTGACGGTGTGATCGCGACGACGGATGCTGTTGTGCCGGACGGTTACAATACGCAATATGTCAAATTTGCAGATGGCACGACGCGTCCTGTGACAGCAATGTATCTCGATGCATATAGTGGTATTGTTTTTTTGAAAACAGATGTCCAAAACCTCGCGACAATATCATTTGCAAACTCTGATGATGCACAAAGCGGAAAACGATTGATCAGTATTATGCAGGATCGCTCGGAAAACAGCACACACTTTTCTTCCGGTGGCTTGGTGGGCAATATCTATGATTTTAGCGTGCGTGGTCCGGCCAGTGATCATCTTCAAGGGACATTGGATATTGATTTTTCCGATGCAGTGTTCAAAGAGAATATCGGATCGCCGGTTGTTGATTATCAAGGAAATATGGTGGGATTGATCTCGATGAAAAAAAGTATCGTTCCGACGGAAGAAGAAGCATATTATGCGATTGCGGCAAATGATGTTTACAAAGCATTTGAAAAATATTTATATACAACCAATGCGACAGAGGGTCAGGCTCCCGCACAGCCGATCTTGTTGGGCGTGAACTATGCGGTGATCGGGGGAATCGATGCCTATACGAAAAAACTTCCGGTTGATCGTGGCGCAATGATCGTTGCACCGGCAACGTATCAAGAAACAGCACTATTCAACAGCACTGTCGGAGCAAAGAGTGGCTTGCACGGAGGCGATGTGGTGATCATGGTGAATAATGATGAGGTAACGGCAAAAAACAATTTGTCACGTCTCTTGAACAAGTACACAAGTAATGACATGATCACGCTTAAAGTTTTGCGTGCGGGAGAAATTGTCACTGTGACAATTCCACCACAAGCGTAGGTTTTCCACAATAAATAGAGGTTTGACAGGGTATGAGAAGACACGTATAGTGCAGACAACGTGTCGTAGTTCTTTTCATATAATTGCGGAATAATTCAGGAGGAGGGAATCTATCATGATCGGGAAATCAAGAAGGTTTGGATGTCTAGATGAGGATATGGAGCTATTTCGACAGGTGCAACGTGTCGCTGAGGAGCTCATTGCTGTTATCAGGACGAACTTTACTTGGGGAGTAAATGTACGCGATGTGCGAAAGGCACAGTATCTGGAGGGATATGCATACATGGCAAATGGCGTGGCGTTGATCTTTTACAGGCTGTCAATGTATCTGATTACACCGTGGGGCATGTGGAAAATACTTGATTTTGATGGAGCCAGTGACTATTATTCAGCACGGGCACAACGCGATGAAATTGCTGAATTTTTTAAGGGAGAACCATTTTGGCGGTATGATTTTCGATCGCGCGACGTTGAACTTGATACGGCCTATGGACTGCATTCCGTGAAAGGCAAGGCTCTGACTGAGCCGGTTTTTTTGGAATTAATGTCGTGGGATGACCCTGTTGATCATATATCGCGCATGCGCTCATGGAATAATCTCATTGAACGTGTGCGGGAAGTACAAAAAGAGGGGAATAAGAATAGGATCAAAAAATTCACGTTCCGCCCATTGCGCAACGGACGGTTTCGTTGTATTCAAACCAAAAAGAAACTCAAGAGGGGTGCTGTGGATGCATATCGCAGGACGCAGGAAAAAATGCGATAAAATCACTGATATCTATCCTTTTTATAAAACACTTGTCTGTAATGGGCAGGTGTTTTTTAATTGTGCCAGAGGTAGTTATTTATCTTTTTCCAAAAAAACAGACGTCATTGCGAGGAGGAACGACGAAGCAATCTTGAGCATTGTACAAAAAACGGTCTATGCATATGAGATTGCTTCGTCGTCCCTTTTCCCGCAAAAGGTGGCAGGCGCAATGACAAAGGCGAAGATCTCAGATATACTTTTTATAAAAAGGCGAATGGCGATCGTTGGAGATATTGCGCGATCACGCAGGTGCGCTTACACTAAAGGGAGATAAATAATATGATGTATCTGTGAAAAAAGGCATACTAAAAATAATTGTTTTTTTCTGTTATATATCTATCCGACAATCGCAACAAAAGAGCGGGCGCAAAAATTACTGTTGCTGTTGATGCAAGACGTATGACAAGCCGGTTTTTTATAACACGATATTCAACAATTGTACGAATGCGATTACACGACGCGTAGAGGATATTTCCGACGTTAAATTTCCGCTGACATATCGGATGCTTCTTCCGGGATTTGTCGATGAGATCCTCTATAAAGAGCAGTTGATTCCACATGACGGATCGTATGATCAGACCAAGGAAAACTATCGGGTAACGAATGATCGCATTGTGCCGAGTGATCCGGATTTTTCCACAATAATTCGTCAAGGGAAAAAGTAATGATGCATGGAGTTGAAAATGATATATTGATGGGCATGGGTGTATTTTTTCTTGTGACGAATGCATTGGCATTTCTGATCATGGCGTGGGATAAAACGCGATCACGCAAACGCGGTGCTGAACGCATTTCGGAAGGCATGCTCTTTTTTATGGCAACGATCTTTGGTAGTGTGGGTGTGTCTATCGGCATGTTTGTTTTGCGTCACAAAACGAAAAAATGGTATTTTATCATTGGTATCCCATTATTGATCGTACAAAACTGCGCATTGCTTTACGTGGTGTATTTATGGATGAGTGGGAATTAGTGATTGTTTTATAATGAGGGATAAACGCGCTTTTCTATTTGCAAACACTTCTCCTCGTTTTGCGTATATAGTAGCAGTATGATACATAGCAATGAGAGCACCGACAAGGAGTTGGTGGAGGCGGCAAAGGCGGATCCGGATGCATTTGCACGGATCGTAGATCGATATTGGCATCGGCTGTTTTGCTATACACGGCGATTGACATATTTTTCTCAGGAGGATATTGAGGATGTTTTGCAAGAAGTTTTTATCAAGGTGTATCGCTTTCTCAATGATTATGACGAATCATTCGCATTCTCCACGTGGATCTATCAGATCACGCGCAATACAGTGATCGATGAGATCCGCAAAAAGAAATCACGACCACAGGCTGTACAACTTGATACGGAGGAAATGATGACAGTGCTGCGCTCCAGCATGGATGTTGAGAAGGAAGTGCATGTGAAAGAGTCAATGCATGATCTGCAAAAAGCGATCGACCAGGTCCCATTCAAATATCGTGAAATTCTCACATTGCGTTTTTTGGAGGAAAAGGATTATAACGAGATCATGGACATCATGCAAATCCCTAAAGGGACAGTAGCATCGCTTATCAATCGCGGCCGAAAGATATTTCTTGAAGAAGCACATAAATATGACATTATATAAAGAACTGCTATGAAAAAAGATTCTATAAAAAATATTATCAATACGATCAAAAATGATCATATTACACCAAAAACGATCTTTGCGATCAGGTGGAAGAGTTATGCTTTTTGGTTTGTGTGGGCATGCATTATGATCATTGGTGCGATCAGTTTTTCGTTGATGATCGTGAATGTATTGGATGTGCGTCCGGAATTTTTTCATCACTTGGGAATTGGCCGGTACATGCGCGTACTTTTTGTTACAGCGCCGTACTTGTGGTTATTCCTTGTACTTGTAGCGACCGTTTCCGGTTTTGCGGTTTTGCGCAAAACACATCGTGGTTATCGTCACAGCGTGCTTTTTTTTACAAGCATTAGTGTTTTGGCGATCATGTTTTTGGGTGCTGTAGTGCATATGGCAAAAATGAATGATCGTATTGGCAAGGGGATCGCGGACGGGGGTATGCCACGTGGTATGATATTTCCCGCAGAAGGGCGTTTGCAACGACCGGATCATGGACTGCTTGGCGGACGTGTTGCTACGGTGGCGGAAGACCATCTCGTGATCACAGGTTTTCGCGGGGAGCAATGGACAATTCTTTATGACGAAAATACGCAGATCGATTTGCCGTTTACGATCGCAGAAGGTGTAATGATCGAGATTGTGGGAGAAAAGATCGACGAAGGAAATTTCCGTGCAAAATTTATCAGACCGCTTCCTGAGCGCATGCCACGACCGTCTGAGGAGGGGCGAGATATGTCGAAAGAATCATTGAGATATCGAGACGATGATCCTATGCGTGGAAAAATCATGCCATGATCACAGCAAAGTGATGGGTGTCGTTTCGGCAAAATAGCAATCACATGCGCAAACTATTGCTAAAATGTCCCGTATATTTTTGTACCGACTGGTAGCAAATATAATCATTTATAAATAAAAAAGATCATGCAAAGAAAAAAGATCGTTATAGGAGCGTCAATTATAACAGTGTTTTGTGTTGTTGTGTTGAGTGGATGTGCAAAGAAAAACACAGAGCCGACACAAATACAAAATATGGCGCAAAATCAGAACACACAATCATCGCAAAATGGCGTGGTACAAAAGGACGATGATGGTAAGGGTGGCAAAAAACCGGCAATGCCGGCAGAAGCGATCGCTGTGTGTGCAGATAAGTCTGTGGGAGACACTTGCACGGTGGAAATGATCGGTCCGGAAAATTCTACGACGACGATGAGTGGCGCGTGTCAGGCGCAACCGGATAATACTGAAGAATTGGCATGCATGTCACAAAATATGCAAGGCGGTCCGCAAAGAGGACATGGTCCCTCTGGTGATGTGTCAGAGTAGTATCCGCATAGATTATAATGAACAAATGGAGGCTCATGTCCGGGCGGAAGCAGGATATGGGCCTTTTTGGTGTAAAAAAAGCAATAAAATAAGAGAAGGGAAAATATCCCGGGGTATTCTTCTTTGAGCGAAATCTTGACAATTGTTCAAAAAAGTGCTATAATAGACGGTTATAACTTTTTAGCAACAATTATGAGCAACACTATATATATTATAAATAAAGCTAAAAAGGGTCTTTTTTTGGCAATAATCATTGCTACAGGCTTTTTTGTTGCAGGATTTCATCCATCGATCGCTTATGCGCAGACGGTGAATTTTGGAAATGACGGGAAAATGTTCGCTCCAAACTGCCACTGTAATGAAGATGTTTCTCCATATCATCTTGCAACATGGTGTGGCGCAACCAGTTCCACATGCAATGGCCAATCCGGCACATATACAACCAATGTTGAAAGTGGGGATTATGGTGTCACGGTAAATCTCGGCAGTTTATCTGATTTTCAGCGATATGAAGAAGTGATCATCAATATCAATGGTCGGGATTTTGCAATTGCTGATCTCGGCGGCAATGGTTCTTCGACCGGGAGTGCGCGTCATTCTTTGGGAAATATGCATCTCTCTGGAAGAATTACGGTGAGTGCACGACACAAATATGCAAATACTTTTACAGGGGGATGGTATTCTGATATGGCAACGCGATTTGGTTCAGGATCGGCGTTGGAGAGTGTTGAGATCGTATCAGTTGTTTTTGATCGTATTGCACCGCCTGCTCCACCAGAGCCAATTTGTGGTGCGGCACATGATCAATCATTTAGCAGTGCGCCGACGACAGGATTGTGTGGTGTTGGTACAGCATCAGTCGTTGCACACACAAATGATCGTTGGACATGGACGTGCACAAGCGGAGAACATGTGGTTAATTGTTCCGCAGCAGAAGCACGTGTCTCTATAGGCATTGTAAAAAGAAATGGTGACAATAGCGGTGATACACAGACGATTACATCCGGCGGTAGGGCAACGTTCACTATTACAGTGACAAATACCGGTGAAGATAATTTGACAGATATTGTCATAGCGGATGCAGAGGCGTCACAGTGTGATCGCACAGCACAACAAACGCATGAATTGTATAGCGGTGATCTTTTTGATCCGCAGGAGAGTTTTACATATACGTGTGTAGACGAAAATGTACAAGCGGGTTATACAAATGTTGCGTATGTAACGGGACGTGTGGCAACAAGTTCACAAACAGTAACTGCACATGACGATAGTCGTGTGAGTCTTGCATCCGATCCTGCGGACCCTGTTGAGCCGGATGACCCGGAGGATGAGGATGACTGCGATGGGGCAATTGGAAATGACGTATGGCATGATCGCAACAAAAACGGCATACAAGACGCAGGCGAAGAAGGGATCGCTGATGTGCGATTGAAACTTTATAATGGCGATGATATAGAAAAGGACACGACAAATTCTCTTGGACATTATAAATTCAAAGATCTCTGTGAAGGATCATATCGCGTTGTGGTTGCAGAAGAAACACTGCCAGCCGGTTGTTATCAAACGTATGACAAGGATGGCGTGTTGGATAATGCGTCAAAAACTAGCATCAAAAATGATGAATATAACCGCAAAATCGATTTCGGATATTATTGTCCAAGCACGAAATCTTTTACTGTATCACCGCAAACCGGTTCTGGCGTGTGGGTATGGGTAATATCGATCATTGGTGCATGTATTGTCGCTGTGGTGGTATATCGTAGAAAATTGATTGCAAAATAAAAATCTCGTCTGTTGTTATTGACAAAAAGAACGTCGCATGGTAGATTATGATATTGTTTTCATGGAGTAAATACGGTGAAAAACGTGTTTTTCCATGAGCAATATTATTTGTTAGTATATGCATATATGCAAAGAATGCACATGATAGTCGCAATTTGTGCCGTAGTGATCGGCATGGGAATTGCAACACAAGTTCACGCAGCAACGATTGGTAATACCGTATGGAACGATCGTAATGGTAATCACGTTCAAGATCCCGGTGAAGAGGGAATCGCGGGCGTTCGTATCAAATTATATCATGGTGATGATGTGGATACGGATCGCACAAATTCTCACGGACGATATGAATTTGATGATCTTGAGCCGGGACATTATACGGTTGTCGTTGCACAGGAGACGCTTCCGCGAGGGTGTCGAGCGACATATGATCGTGACGGAAACAAAAATGGAACATACAGTGATAAATATCTCCAAGAGGATGATAATTTCACACATGCAGACTTCGGTTATCAATGTACAAATACTGTCGCATATGTGCGTCGTGTTTCTCCTGTGACGGGTCCCGGCATGGTATCGGTAATTATTGCCACAGCTGTAGCGATTGCCGCCGGTATGTATATGTATCGACGTTATACGATCAAAAAACTTTTGCAAAAATAAGTCACCCTCATTGAAAAAAATGATGATGTGAAAGACAAAAAAAGACCTTATGATCATCAAGTGTACATAAGGTCTTTTTTGTGGCAGAGAGACTGCTTATGGTGTATAATTGGCATAGCGTGTTCGTTTGTAGAATTGGAAGATCATCAGGTGACAGCTCTACGGAGAGGAAAGTCCGGACACCTCGTGTCTTTATTGACACGTATAAATGGTAGCGGGTAACGCCCGTCCAGAGTGATCTGCGAGGTGCGAACAGGAACGGTTTTTTCGCGAGAAAAAACCATCCCGCATGTATATGCGGGATGATGCCCTATGGCAACATGGGGAGTGAAACGGCTAAATCCTTACTCAGGTGCAAGATCGTGTCACGCACCCCAAAATAGTGAAAATGTTTACTATTTTGGGGTGCGTGAAGAATCGCAAAGATGTTTATGGCAACATAAACACAAGACAGATTGTCATCCCAATGACAGAATCCGGCTTATCGATGATCTTCCAATTATATAAGTGAACCAGATATGTATTTAATGTACAGATAAAAAAATATGAAAAAATCAGAATTATTCTTCAGTGCGTTGCAGGTGATCGCAGATTTCTTTCTTGTGATCCTTGGTGCGCTGCTGGCATATAAGTTGCGTGATACGGCGCAAATTCAAAGCTTGATCAACAAAGAGGGTCTCTATAATGTTTCATTTGAACAATATATAAATTTTACAATTCTCATCGCGATTGTTGCTGTTGTTGTCTATGCGTTTGAGGGATTGTATAATGTGCGCTCGACACGTCGCTTCTGGCAAGAATCATACTCCATTTTCAAGGGGTCGACGATTGTTGTTGTGTTGGTGATGATCGGTTTCTTTCTACAGCGAGAGTGGTTTTCGTCTCGTTTTATCATTGTTGCCGCGTGGGGATTGGTAATTCTTGCGGTTTCTCTTGGCCGTGTATTTCTGCATGGGGTGCAAAAATATCTTTTGGTGTACAAAGGCGTTGGCGTACATCGCGTTTTACTTGTCGGAGCCAGCGAGAAAATGAAGTATATTTGTCGCATGATCCGTACGCAGAAACATTTGGGTTATAGTATTGTCGATCATGTGGATTATATCAACCTTCCGCAGATCAAGGATATTTACAAAACACAGGGCATTGATGAGATCATCGTGCATGAGTCATCATTGCCGGATGATCTATTGATCAAATTGCACGACTTCTGCGAGATCAATAATATTACGTATAAGCATATCCCGTCATCACTGCAGACGACGCGTTTTGAGATGATGATGTTTGTGGGTGAGCCACTGATCGAGCATTTGCATACGCCGTTGGATGGATGGGGCAAGATCACAAAACGTATTATGGATGTGATTTTGTCGAGTATCTTGATCATATGTACTAGTCCAATCATGCTTGTCGTTGCCATACTTATAAAATTAGAGAATATTCATGCGCCGATCGTATTTAAAAATGCACGCATTGGTGCTGATGGCAAAGAATTCAATGTGTATAAATTTCGTTATTTCCAGTGGAAGTTTTGTACAACAAAATTAAATCCAGAGTGGAAAGAGGCGATGGAGTATGAAAAAAAGTTGATCGCAGAACAATCAATTCGTGTTGGCCCGATTTACAAGATCAAAGACGATCCCAGAAAATCATGGATCGGGAAATTTCTTGAGAGATTTTCCATCGATGAATTCCCACAATTTTTTAATGTGTTTTTTGGTGATATGAGTTTGGTGGGTCCACGACCGCATCAAGGACGAGAAGTGGAAAAATACCGTGAGTATCATCGTCGCCTCCTTACGATCAAGCCGGGAATTACCGGCATGGCGCAGATTTCCGGACGGAGTGATTTGAATTTTGAGGATGAATATCGACTGGATGTCTATTATATTGAAAACTGGTCAATTCTCCTGGATTTAAAGATTATTTTAAAAACGCCACTTGCCGTTTTGCGTTCACGAAACAATTCATAGTATAATAGAAGCGAAGGTAATTTTTGAATAGAAAACTATGAAGTTTATCATAAAATTGTGCGCAGTTGCTGCGGCGCTTCTTCTTGCAGCGCGGTATGTTGATGGTATAACGATCGAAAACTTTTGGCCGTCTGCAGTTCTGGCTGCAGTGATCTTCGGTGTGTTGAACGCAGTGGTGAAGCCTGTAGTAAAATTATTTGCACTGCCGGTATCGATTTTGACATTGGGTGTTTTTTCTCTTGTGATCAATGTGGTGATCTTTTGGTTGATCACATTTGTACCCGGTGTAACAATTAGCGGTTTTATGCCGGCATTATGGGGTTTGATCATTGTGTCTGTTGTTGCATGGATTGTCGATCTGATATTTAGCAATAAAGATAATTCATGAAGATCGCATTGGTGCATGATTATCTCGTCCAGCATGGTGGCGCGGAAAAAGTGTTGGAATGTTTTTGTGAGTTGTATCCTACGGCACCCATTTACACACTGATCTATGATCGGGATGCGATGGGTGAGACGTTTGCGCATCGTAAAATCTACACATCACGATTGCAAAAAATACCATTTGCCCAAAAAAAACACCGTATCTTTCCACTTCTTATGCCGGCGGCGATCGAAGAGTTTGATCTGTCGCAATATGATATTGTCCTCTCTGACTCCTCGAGCTTTGCAAAAGGTGTTTTGACACAGCCAAAGACACTTCATATTTCTTATGTGCATACGCCGATGCGTTACGCATGGGATGACTGTCAAAAATACACCGCAGACTTCGGTTTTCCGAAGATGATTGAAAGAGTTGTACCGTTCATGATGAATTTTGTGCGTGTATGGGATCGTGTGAGCAGTGATCGGGTTGATCGATACATTGCCAATTCCACGTTTGTGTCGCGGCGGATCAAAAAATATTATAATAAGGATACAATTGTGATCAACCCCCCGGTGGATACAAAGAATTTTTATATTGATAAATCGAGATCACATGATGAATATTATCTGATGGTAGGGAGATTGATCGCATATAAAAGACATGATATCGCGATCGAGGCTTTCAATCGCTTAGGTTTGCCGCTCAAAATTATCGGACGTGGACCGGAATTGGCAAATTTAAAAAAGAACGCAGGTAAAAATATTGAGTTTTTGGAACGAGTGAATGACAAAGAGCTTGCGCGATATTACGCACAAGCCAAAGCGTTTATTTTCCCCCAAGAAGAGGATTTCGGCATTGTTGCAATTGAGGCGATGGCATCGGGGCGGCCGATCATTGCGTATCGGGGTGGCGATATTGTTGAACATTTGGAGAGCGGTAAAATGGGTATATTTTTTGATCAACAAACGCCGGAAGCATTGATCGATGCGATCAAAAAATTTGATGTAGCTGTCTTTGATGAAAATATCATCCGACAACATGCGTTGCGATTTGACAGAGAGATATTTAAGCGTACAATAAAGGACTACATTGATAAAGAATATACGAATCATATGAGAGATCGAGAATATTTATCTGTAAAATCTTTCCATGGAATTCAATAAATTTTTTGATATTTTTTGTGTATATAAAGCGTTGTTTTGGAGCATTGTTTTGTTGAGCGTTGTGTGTGGCGCTTTCTATTTTTTGTTGCAAAAACAAACGTTTAAAAGTTCGCTCATTATCAATGTGACGCGAGATGCGGCAAAGAGTCAAAATGTTTACACGTATGATGATTTTTATCGGTTGCAAGCTGATGAACGTTTTGCGGATACGGTCGTGCAATGGATCATATCTCCGCAAATGAGAGAGGAAACCAAAAATGTATCCGGGAAACTGACGGCAAAAAGACGGTCTTCCCAAGTGATCGAGGTATCATTTAGCACAAAAACGATGCGCGATGCCCAAACGGTTGCAGAAGATATTGTCACGGCACTCAATGATAAATCTAAAAAACTTAATGAAAAACAGGGGCAAGATCACTGGTTTATCATCCAAGGAAATCCTCCAACAGTTGTCGATGGAACACGATCGCTGTTCTTTTTGATCGGGTTATGTGGCATGATCGGTTTTTTTACTGCTTTTTGGAGTGTTTTGATCCGCCATTATTTTGGGAATCCCACACATTTGTGATCATATGAAAATAGGTATTGATGCGCGATGTTTTGCACAAGGCAAAAGAACCGGTGTAGAGGAATATGCGCAAAAATTATTAGAGGCGATCTTTCGCAATGATCCACATAATGAGTATGTGCTTTTTTTTAATGCTTTGCGACACAAAAACAGTGATTTTTCATGGGCGACAATTTTTCCGCATGTATCTGTCGTATCATTTGCGATTCCCAATAAGTTTCTCAATCTCAGTCTGTGGTTATTGCAGTATCCAAAAATTGATCGTTTGTGCGGTGGCGTGGATTTGTTTTTTATGCCAAACAGTAATTTCATTTCACTGTCACGCGACGTGCCGCTTGTTTTGACGGTGCATGATCTTTCTTTTGCGCATTACAAAAGGACATTTTCATATAAACGCCGTTTGTGGCACTACTTTGTCAATCCGCGAAAACTCGTTGCGCGTGCCACGCACATCATGGCGGTTTCCGCATATACCAAAGAGGATCTCTGTAAAACCTATGGCAAAAAAAAGGAAATGGTCGCCGTTTCGTTAAATGGGACAACATCGATCAAAGGCCTCTTAAATCGCAATGATATCGAACTGATCGATGTAAAAAGAAAATACAATTTGCCATACAATTTCATTTTATATTTTGGTACGATTGAGCCACGCAAGAATATTGTCGGCCTCGTGCGCGCATATGAGATCTTTCGTAAAAAAAATCCGCACATTACACCACATCTCGTGCTTGCAGGTTCGCGCGGATGGAATATGCACACAATTGAATATGCAATTGCATCATCGTGTTTTTCCGCGGATATTCATGTGATCACAGATATTCCGGAAGAGGACAAGGAAGCATTTTATGCACTTGCCACCGTCTTCGTGTACCCGTCATTTTTTGAAGGATTCGGATTTCCGCCGTTGGAAGCGGCTCTGTGCAAAAAACCCATCATCATGTCACATACAACATCAATGCCGGAAGTGGTTGAGGAAGGCGTGATCATGATCGATCCATACCGCACAGAAGAACTTGTTGCGGCACTGCATGCCGTTTTTACGCAAAAAGAATTTACACAGTATAGCGAGAAAAGTAATACCGCTACGCTTAGGCACAAGTTCAGCTGGGATCGTAATGCGCGTGACTTTTTGCGGGTATGTTATGGCGGTGGCGGATCCACATGAGTGGGATAATGGCGTATGTGTGATTTTCTCCCATATTTGTGAAAATTTTGCTATACTATGAGTATATGCGAATAGGTATTGATGCACGTTTTTATGGTCCGGACAGTAAGGGTTTGGGACGATATACACAAAAACTCATTGCACACATGGAAAAGATTGATCAGGAAAATGATTATATCATTTTTCTGCGTAGGGATAATTATGACACATATGTGCCTCAAAATTCTCGTTTTCGGAAAGTGCTTGCCGATTTCCAGTGGTATAGTTTTAGTGAGCAAATATTTTTTCCGTTTGTTTTATACAAGCATCGATGCGATCTTGTGCATTTTCTGCATTTTAATGTGCCGATTTTGTATGTGAAGCGGCTGATCGTGACTATCCACGATCTCATTCTTTTGCGCTATCCGACACGTAAAGCATCAACACGAAATAGACTTTTTTATTGGATCAAATTTCTCTGTTATCGTATCGTGATCGCGTCAGCGGTTGCAAAAGCGTGGAAGATCATCGCGGTTTCACAATTTACAAAGACGGATATTTGTGCGCAATATCCGCGGACGTGCAAAAAGACGACAGTGATCTATGAGGCGGCAGAAGTGATCGATCAAAAGTTGATCGATTATAAGGAATTTTTTGCGCGATATGATATAATGAAGCCGTACATGCTGTATGTCGGCAATGCATATCCGCATAAGAATCTCTATAATCTTGTGGATGCGTTTGCTCTGTATGTCAAAAACGGTGGTGCGGTCAGCCGTATGGTTTTGGTTGGACGAGATGATTATTTTTATACGCGACTTGAGGAACATATTACGTCGCACGAGATTGAAAATATCATCATTCTTTATACAATTGATGATGCGCAATTGCATGCGCTCTATCGTCAGGCGACGATGTTCGTTTTTCCGTCATTGTATGAAGGATTTGGTTTGCCGCCACTGGAGGCGCAATTGTTGAAAGTCCCGGTATTATCATCAGATCATCCATGCATGAAAGAAATTCTCTCCGAACAAGGAGCGATGTTTGTGGATGCATCGGATGTACCTGTTTTTGCGCAAGCAATGGAAGACATTGTATCGGATACAGTCCAACGAAATAGACTCATTGTTGACGGCTATGAAAATGCGCGGAAATATTCATGGCGAAAAATGGCGATTCAAATACATAATATATATACAAAAAAATAACGATGGATGGCGTTGTTCGCACAAAAAAATATACTGCACGCGCAAAACTCTCTAGGCATTTTTCTGTGGGAAATTATGGGGCAAAAAGTGCTTCTGCGCAAGAATCTCCTGCGTACCGTGTGTATCAGTTGGGAAAGCCATATGTGGCGTATGATGATTGCATTGGGAGTGATGTGCGCGATGGTTGTCCGATGACATACGATGCACGGACGATGCTTATGAAAAAGGAGGGGGATTTTGTGTTTTCCGGTGAATCGTCTTTACCACGTGATCTTGTTGATGTGGTCGATGAAGGAAAAGAGTGGGTGGAAGAAAGTGACTTTGCATATGATAATACAAAAGAGCAAGCCCGTTTTCGACTGAAAGACATTCCGGTTTTTGTCCATGAAAGCGTTTTACATCCACGGCATATTTCTTTTCGTTACGCAGTAATCATGGGGTGCGCGGTTGTGTCTATAGGATTTTTTGTGTTCATAGGCACAGTGTATGCTGTGAGGGAGCATGTAAATGATGCAACAGAGCGGGCGATCATTTCCATCAAATCGGCGATGGGCAGTATTGCGCAGAATGACTTCTCATCATCCGGAGAAGAATTGGATCACGCATATCAGGATTTTGCATTTGCGTCTTCAGAAATGGGAAAGATCAATATGCTTGCAAAATATATTGCGCAATATGTACCGGGTGCATCACGTTTGGCAAGTGGTGACCATATTATTGAGGCGGGAAAATTTCTGACACATACAGCAAAGGAGTTGCATAGCATCATTCCGGAGGTGATCACCGATGATCATAAGCTTGTATCGCCGGACGGAAAACATGTTTCTTTTTTGGCATTGTATCAACTTTTGGCGGATCGTATGGATATTGCGCGGTATGATCTCGCCGAAGCACAAAAACATATCGATCAAGTATATATTGATGATGTGCCGGAGAAATACAGGGATACTTTTGTGCAGATGAAGACCATTTTACCTGAGATCAACACATCCCTGCGTCTGATCACAGAATCACGTCCCACAGTCGAGGATATGCTGGGTGCCAATGGTCCGCGCACGTATTTGTTGTTGTTTCAAAATAACAATGAAATGCGAGCCACTGGAGGGTTTATCGGCAGTTATGGTATTGTGAAGATCAATAATGGTCGCATCACACAAATGATGATCGATGATGTGTATAATCCCGACGGACAATTGATCGATCGTGTTGTGCCACCGCTACCGATCCAAAAAATATCGGCAAATTGGAGTATGCACGACAGTAATTGGTTTCCGAATTTCCCAACATCGGCAAAAAAAACCATGGATTTTTATGAACGATCCGGCGGTGCAACTGTCGATGGTGTCATTGCCATCACACCGGAACTGATGAAAAAACTTTTGGAAATCACCGGACCGGTCGCAGTGGATGGGTACGATGTGACGTTGACAAGTGATAATTTCGTACAAATATTACAGGGTGAAATCGAAGATGAGAGTAACTATGTGTCAAAGACAGAAGAGTCTCTTGTAAAAAATGATAATAAAGAGGAGAAGAAGGAAGATGGTGATGCAAAAATTACAAAGAAGGAAAAACCAAAAAAGATCCTCTCGGATCTCATGCCGATCATGATCGATCGTCTCTTTGATCGCAAGAGTCCGGAGCATCTCGCTGTGGTTGCACGTGTTGTGTCAGAGAGCCTCAAAGAACGACATATCATGATCTACATGACAAAGCCGGAAGCGCAAAAGATCATAGAAAATAACGGATGGGGTGGATTGGTTGTGGATACGAGCAAGGATTATTTGAGTGTAGTAAATACCAATATCAATGGATTTAAAACAGACGGTGTGATCACAGAAACAATCTCGCACAACGCTGTGATCGATCAAGATGGTGCAATCGTTGATACTGTACAAATCAAACGGCAGCACATCGGCGGACACACGGGATACCCATGGTGGGATGCTGTCAATGCTGATTACATGCGTCTCTATGTGCCGAAGGGTTCAGAGTTGATCTCTGTAGAAGGTCAGACACGAGAAATCAATGAAGAACGGTTGGCATATGATGCATTGGGATATGAGCACGATCGTGATGTGAAAGAAGAAGAACAAAATATGCACATTGATGAGGAAACGGGAACGCGTATTTATGAACAGTCGGACAAAACGGTTTTTGCAAATTGGGTCTATGTTTCACCACAAGAAAGTGTAACGGTCACATATGTATATCGATTACCATTTCATGTTGATATGGCAGAGGATGAGGAAGGAAAGTTTGGTTCATATGCAGTTTTATTTCAGAAGCAATCCGGAAGTGTGAATTCGTCGATTGAGAGCACGATGGCATTGGATAAGAGTTTTACGCCAGTGTGGCAAGCACATGATCAAGGGGATGATGTTATGAGGGATGCATTGACGACTGATCGATATAACGGCGTGGTTTTTCGCGTGGAATAATAATGACGAAAATGCTTGCAAAATAGTGAAAAGATGCCTATAGTATGATGTGATCAGGTAAAAATATTTACGAAAGGATATGATCGCCAATTTCAAAAAAACTATCATAAAATCATCACGGGAATCAATTGCCGCAGCTGCAGCAATTGTTGCATTTTTTGGTATCCTCAGTCGACTCTTGGGGGTGGTGCGTGATCGTGTTTTGGCTGGGCAATTTGGTGCCGGGGACACTCTGGACGCATATTATGCGGCATTTCGATTGCCGGACCTCACATTTGAGCTTTTGGTGGTGGGTGCGCTTGCCGCAGCGTTTATTCCAATTTTTAGTAAATTGATCGCTAAAGAAGATGGTCATGACGATGCCTGTATTTATGCAAGTGGCGTTTTGACAGTGATTGTATTTTCCGTAGCCGTGTTGGCCGTAGTGGGCATGGTGTTTGCACCATTTTTTATCCACATCATGGCACCGGGTTTTCCTGCTGACAAAATGGCTGACACTGTCCGTTTGTCGCGTATCATGTTTATCAGTCCGATATTTCTATCGGCAAGCGCTGTTTTAGGAGGGGTTTTGGTATCATTTCGTCGGTTTCTGATCTATTCGATGGCACCGATCTTTTATAACATTGGGATTATCATCGGTGCAGTATTTTTTACGAAATATATTGGTCTGATCGGTCTGGCGTGGGGTGTGATTTTTGGTGCCATTTTGCATTTTGTAATTCATATCGTTGCGGTACGATCTGTACATTTTCGCTTTCTCTTTTTTCGGGAAATGCCGTATCGCAATAGTGATGTGCGCAAAACGATCGCACTTATGTTGCCACGTATGTTTTCAAGCGCCTCCAATCAACTATCGCTTCTTCTTGTGACATTCTTTGCATCGACACTTGCTTCTGGTAGCGTGACGATCTTTACATTTGCCAATAATGTGCAAAGTGTTGTTTTGGGCCTGATCGGTGTGCCATTTGCTCTCGCCGCCTTTCCTGTATTGAGCAATAAGTTTGCTATCGGAGACACGGAAGCGTTTACAGGCGTCTTGTCACAAACACTTCGCAGGATCTTATATTATTCTGTGCCGCTTAGTATGATCTTTTTTGTTTTACGCGAACAGATCGTGAGGATCGTATTTGGTACGGGACAATTCAATTTGGAGAATACGATTTTCACATATCAAGTTTTGGGCATCTTATGTATTAGTCTTTTTGCACAAAGCGTGACGCCTCTTCTTGCACGTGGTTTTTATGCGATGCAAGATACCAAAACACCATTTTATATCGCTCTTGCGAGCCAGATATTAAATGCATGCATGATCGTTGTTTTGATCCGTGACATGAAAATTTATGCGATCGCGATCGCGTTTTCGATCACAGCTGTTATTAATGCGGGATTGCTCTTTGCGTATTTGCATCGGTCGATCAATGATGGGGAATATCGCGATACATTGCGCACGTTTATGCAAATCCTCATCGCGACATTTGTTACTGTTGTTTTAACTTTTTTTGCACGAAATATATTGGGATATTATTTGCCGTTGCGGTATGTGTGGGGTGTTTTGGGGCAATTGGTTGGTGCGGGAAGCGTTGGCGCAATATCTTATCTTTTTGTAACGGCGGTATTTGGTGTCAAAGAATTTGAAACGATCAGAAAAAAGATCATCATTCGCATATTCGGACGTACGCAAGTTGCTTCGGAGGAACAAAATATTGCGCGATAGTGCTTATCGCAAGAAAGTGATCCAAAAAGGTAATGTGAGAATTGCGAATGTTGTGCTCAATACGATCGATCGGGCGATGAAATTTTTGTCCAATTTATATTGATCGGCGAGAGCAAACGGTGTGACACCCAGTGGCATCGCGGATTCAAGGATCGATAAAACGTGTTCTGATGGCGCTATGCGGAAAAAAATCAGACCAAAATAAAATAATGCCGGAAGGATCATCAGTGATGCAAATGAAAAGATGGCAACAGGATACCAATCACGCAGGTTGCCGCGTGTGGATTGTCCGATAAATACACCGATGATGATCAGGACAACCGGCGTGACGGAAGCAACGAGCATCGTAAATGCCGTGTTGAGAATTGTCGGAATGGGGAGATGCAGTACGCTTATGAGTATGCCACAAAATACGGCGATGAGCATCGGATTTGTGCAAAGAATTTTTACGATGGTCTTGACGACGGATGTAGTAGATGTTCGGCGTGTGAGCTCTAAATATCCCACACCGATGCCAAACAATCCAAAAAGATATACAGCAACGATCAGGCTGAGTTGCGGGAGGATCGTGTTATCAAAAACGCTTGTGAGGAGGGGAATCCCGAGATAGGCGACATTGCTAAACATGAGACAGACAATAACTGTATCGCGCAGTTCTTGTGTGAGGCGGAAAATGTGTCCGATACCATAGGAAAGAATGAGAACAAAGATGATAAATGCAAAGTTTATAAGGATCAGGCGCAGTTCTGTGGAGAGTGAAAACGTTGTTTTTGCAAGGGATGTAAAAATGAGAAGGGGCAAGCCGATCTTGAGAACGAACTGATTGAGATTTTCGGACCAATCTTCTTTGATAAAATTGATATACCGTAAGAACGCCGCACCAAAAATAATGAAAAATAGCGGCGCAATGATCAAAAATACTTCACGCATACTCTTATAAAAATAGTAAAACACATTATGAGGCAATGATCCTCTTTGTCAATTATACCATATTTTTTGTTATGAGCGTTTGAAAAAAAACCCAAAGTGCGATAAGGTTAGGATATACAATTTTACTACATCTAAATTATGGAGCGATACGAACATCAAAAGATCGAGGCAAAATGGCGAGAAGCGTGGACTGCTGCCAATGTGTACAAAACGACAGAGGATCCGAAAAAAGAGAAATTCTACATTCTCGATATGTTTCCGTATCCGTCAGGTGACGGTTTGCACGTAGGTCATCCCAAGGGATACATTGCAACAGATGTGATCTCGCGGTACAAAAAAATGAATAACTTCAATGTATTGCATCCGATGGGGTGGGATGCTTTTGGACTTCCGGCAGAGCAATATGCACTCAAAAATAAAATGCACCCAAAGATCGCGACAGATCACAATATTGCAACGTTTAAAAAGCAGTTAGAAAAGATCTCGCTGAACTATGATTGGGAACGAGAGATTTCCACAATAGATCCATCGTTTTACAAATGGACCCAGTGGACGTTTATCCGCATGTTCAAAAAAGGATTGGTGTTTCAATCCAATGAGCCGATCAACTGGTGTCCGTCATGCAAGACGGGACTTGCCAATGAGGATCTGGAAAATGGTGCGTGTGAACGATGTGGTACGCCGATCGAAAAGAAAAAGATCCCGCAATGGGTGATCAAGATCACGGATTATGCGGACAGACTTCTCGCTGATCTGGATAAACTTGAATGGCAAGATCACATCAAAGAATTGCAACGCAATTGGATCGGACGATCAGAGGGTGCAAAAATTCAATTCAAAATTACATGTCATCCTGAACTTGTTTCAGGATCTCAAACGAATGAACAGTTATATATTGACGTATTTACCACGCGTCCGGATACGCTTTTTGGTGCAACCTATATGGTACTCGCTCCTGAACATCCACTTGTTGATAAATTTCTCTCTTGTCATGCTGAACTTGTTTCAGCATCTCAGGCTGATGCAAAAGAGATCCTGAAACAAGTTCAGGATGACAAAAAAAACTGTTATTGTGCTATTTTAAATGATGGCGAAGTTCGACAATATCAAAAACAAACGCTTACAAAGACAGAGATCGAGCGCACGACAGAAGGACGAGAAAAAACCGGTGTGAAGCTCGAGGGTGTGATGGCGATCAATCCTGCGAATGGTGCGGAGATCCCGATCTACATCGCGGATTATGTCTTGGCTGATTATGGCACAGGCGCGATCATGGCGGTGCCGGCACACGATGAAAGGGATTGGGAGTTTGCAAAGAGATATGATATTCCGATCGTGCAAGTGGTTGCCGAACTGGATGAAACCAAAGGAAAGTATACGGTACGTGATGATAAGAAAAGTGAAGAGCGACGTAGTATCACTGTCATTATCAAGCATTGGGCAGAGGATAGATATTATTGTCTCGATTGGCGAAAATCTGATAATGACTGGACGAGTTTTGTGATCGGCGGAGTTGAGGATGGTGAGACGATCGAAGAAACGGCAGTGCGTGAGGCGCGAGAGGAAACGGGGTATCAAAATATGCGTGTCGTGCGTCGTGTAGGTCAGGTGATCCGCAGTCGATTTTTTGCAGCGCACAAAGATATCAATATGAAAGACGCGGTACGTGAGTGTGTCTATCTCGAACTCATAGACGATGCATTTATTGCACCGGATGAAAAGCATACAAAAAATCATGATGGCATGTGGATAGAAAAAGAAGACGTTGATGAGTTTCTCAATCTTCCTGCACAAAAAACGTATTGGCGGCAATTTCTCACGGGTGAAGACGTGTATACTGGTAGTGGCGTGATGATGAATTCCGGAGAGTTTGATGGTATGGATAGTGAAGAAGCTAAAAAGGCAATTACAGAAAAAGTGGGCGGGGAGATGACGGTGAATTACAAATTGCGCGATTGGGTATTTTCTCGCCAACGATATTGGGGTGAGCCGATCCCGCTCATTCACTGTGCGAAATGTGGTGTCGTGCCAGTACCGGAAGAAGAACTGCCTTTGACACTTCCTGAAGTTGATAACTATGAACCGACAGGCACGGGCGAGTCACCGCTTGCGGCGATTTCTGATTGGGTCAACACAGTTTGTCCCACATGCGGAGGAGAAGCAAAGCGTGAGACCAATACGATGCCACAATGGGCTGGGTCAAGTTGGTATCACCTGCGTTATATCGATCCCAAAAACGATACGGCAATTATTGATAAAGACAAAGATGCATACTGGTCGCCAGTCGATTTTTATGTAGGTGGTGCAGAGCATGCGACGAGACATCTCATCTACGCGCGATTCTGGCACAAGTTCCTCTTTGATATCGGTGCGGTCGCCTATGATGAGCCATACAAAAAATTACAGACAGTCGGACTGATCATGGCAGAGGATGGACGCAAGATGTCCAAGCGATGGGGCAATGTGATCAATCCGGATGAAGTGATCGATCGCTTTGGCTCTGATACATTTCGCATGTATGAAATGTTCATGGGACCATTTGACGCAACCGTTGCGTGGAGCACGGAGAGTTTGATCGGTCCGCGCAAATTCCTCGAACGTTTGTGGAAATTTTTTGGCAATGGATTCACCGGCAATTCAGATCCTCAGATCCAGAAAGTATTGCACAAAACGATCAAAAAGGTGGGCGAGGATATCGATGCGATGAAATACAATACAGCGATCGCACAGATGATGATCCTCATGAACACAATGGAAAAACACAAAACAATGACAACGGGAGATATGGAGAAATTTCTCCTTATCCTCTCACCGTTCTGTCCGCACATTACGCAAGAATTATGGTCGCAGTTGGGTCGTGATTCATTCATCTTGCAAGAGCAGTGGCCAATGTATGATGCGGAAAAGATCATCGATGACGAGATCACGCTCGCAGTGCAAGTAAACGGCAAAGTGCGCGATCAGATCACCGTGAGTGCGGATATCACAGAAGAGGACGCCAAGGCACAAGCGCTTGCAAGTGAAAAGATCCAAAAATACACCGCCGGCAAAGACCCAAAAAAGATCATCTTTGTAAAAGGGAAGTTGATTAGTATCGTTGTGTAATTATTTTAAGCACCTCAAAAGAGGTGTTTTAAAATTATTTTTCATAACGTATCCGAATATGAGAAGTTTTTGACTTCAAATAGTTTTAAAATTTGTAAGAATTGATACAAAATTTTCGTCTGATATTTTTTGAAACGATTATCGGTAAATGGGTTGGAATATTTTTCTTTCAAATCTATGCTTTCTGCATAAATTGCCATGTGAAACAAAAAGGAATGATAATCATCAATTTTCAACGTGATATTTTTTAACAATCATCCTATTAAAATTTTCCTTGCCGTTTTTGCCGGGAACCAGTTTAATCGTATAATCGTCTATAAAAATTTCTCCCCTCATGTTAGGCGCCGATAAAACAAATGACTGATATTCGCCGCTTTCAGCGGCCGGATCTATGCCCTGGGATTGAAGCTCATTAACTAGTGCAGAGTTAATTTCTCTTCCAATATAATCTTTTGATAGGTTGCCTTCTCTTATACTCAAAATAACTGATTTAATTCTGTTGGATATTACGGAATTCATATAGTTAGCACCTTTTTCCCTCGAAGAGCATGCATCTCGAGATGGCCTGATTATCTCAACCCCCAAAGCACCAGCAAGCATATCTCCAATGCCTGAGGTATACGGATGCCATAAGTCGCCAGTAACAATGTGAGTTATTTTGTCTTGAATTATTAATTTATTTAATTCGACAAATAATTCATGCAGGTATAAGTTATTTGAATTGATTATTATTTCTTTGTGCGGCAGGCCAATTAAGCTTAATTGCGTTTTTCTTAATTTCTCATCGGCTTCCGGACCGGCATGCAATTGAGTATCGCCGATCGGCGATTTGATGCTCACTAAATATTCAATGTCATTCATTTCCCGCGCTCTTATTAAGGAATAAAAGCTATCTTTCCCTCCGCTAAATAATACGATTGTTTTTCTCATAATTTTATCCGTTTTTTCTACGACCAAAGAAGCATAAAAACACCTTTTCCCCTTTATAAAAAAATTAAAAATCAAATTTTCGTCCCTGTTCAAATCACAAATCTTCAAACTATCGCCAAGATAAAAAATTTATTTCGCCACAACGTATCGCAATGTCCGACGTTTGCCTTAGCGAATGTGGCTTTATTTTTTTCCTTATTTTTCTCCAGTCGGTAAAGATTTTACAAATTTATCAAAATCCGATTCTATTGACTGTGTTTTATTATATTCATCATATTCTTGAAATGCTTTTTGTTCTGCTTGGGCGCGAGAAATCGTGCCTTTTCCCTCAAGCACTTCATACTTATTAAACTCCAAAAAGTTGTTCACGGACTCCGCCAATTTTTCCATCGTAAGAGCAGTGCGATTTTCAATCAGTCTTTCGATGTAATCAAAATAGCCGACGATGCCTCTTTCTAGTTTCTTTATTTTATCCTCAGTAAGATAATTTTTGGCAATAATTGTGTCTGATTTCAGAATTCTGCTCTTTGGCGAATTTTTCCAAGTCTTGAGTCCCATGAAAGGTTTTTGCTTGTCTACTGTTTCATAAACAATCTCAGCTGCGGTTTTGCCGGTAATGGCAAAATGAAATTTATTTTGGATCATTGCATAAAAATTCTTGGCAATTTCTGACGTGGGGCTATAATCCATGCTACATTCAGCAAAAATATCCGTAATTTGCTGATAAATTTTTCTCTCACTGGCACGAATAGAACGGACTCTTTCCAAGAGTTCGAGAAAGTAATCTTTGTCGAAATATCTTCCGTTCTTTAATCTCTCATCATCCATGGTGAAACCTTTGATGATGTATTCCTTAAGCCTTTCCGTTGCCCAAATACGAAACTGAGTGGCTTGCGATGAGTTTACCCGATAGCCAACCGAAATAATGGCATCAAGATTATAGAACTTTGTTTGGTATTTTTTGCCATCATTGGCAGTGTATTCCAAAATGGAATGAACTGAATTTTCCAGCAATTCGCCACTTTCAAAGATATTCTTTAAATGCTTAGCAATAGCTGGTTGTTGCACACCAAACAATCTGGCCATCTTATCTTGGTTAAGCCAAATATTTTCGTCATGAAAGTAAATTTCCACTTTTACCTTGCCACTTGGCGCTGTGTAAAGCAGAAATTCCGTCAGTTCGTCTTTGATGGTGATTTGGTGATTATTTTTAGTCATATTATCTTAGGCATTAGATCTTCCATAAATTTGTTAATATTCGCCTATCTTGATTATATCACCAAACTTGCTATTTTGTCAGCGCAATTTGCCTGCCTGCCGGTGGGCAGGGGAGAGTCCCGATATCCGTTATTATGTATCAAGTGAAAAATCGGGGATGACGCATTTGCATCACCCCCGTTGTTGTGAGATGAGATCAAGTGTCTCTTTCCCTAGGCCATTCTCACCCGGCCAAAGGTTTTCGCCTTTCTGCTGTTTACCCGCTGGGTCGGAGTCGTCATTTCTCCTCCGCATGGGGTAGCTTGGTCTGGCCGCTTGTAAGGGAACAGCAGTTATTCCTTGCAACAGGATCAGGGTGCGTTAGGTGAACCTGATTTTTTATCCTATTGAGTTATTAACAACAAGCAGCATACCATCCTAGCGCCAATTAGACGAAAATTCTATAACTATCCGTATGAATCACCTCCTTTTTGTTCAGAATTTTTCTAAAAATATTTTTCATAACGTTTAAGAATAAAAGAAGTCACACGCCGACTAAAAACGTAAAGCTTATCCTATCCTCGAAACTTGTTAAATAGCACTGGCTCTATTATATCACAGAACTAAGGCGAGGGATTTGGAAAAATTCCGAGCCGAGGCCATTTTACTTTTATTCTTTGTTAGGCGAGGGTTTGATTTTTTTCCTTGATGTAAGAAATATAAAATAAAAAATCAAAAGCGTGGCGTCCCCTTAAGTTTTAAAGAAAAAATTTTGTTATTTTTAGTTTATAAAAGACATTTTTCTTAATATTGACACCACATAATAAATTTGATTAAATTAAGCATAGCTCTACACACAAGATGTGCATAAACTAGAAGTCCTAGCCGAAAGGAGACTAAGATGGGAAATCTTGAAGAGTACTATGACAAGGACTACGGCAGACGGTATTATAAGCTAACAGCCGAAGCAGAAAGGAAAAAGCGACAAAAAGAAAAAAGGGAGGAGGAGGAACTAAAGCAAAAGGGGACGTGGCCTCACGGTATGCCCTGGGGAGGGAAAAAATAAGACCATGCCACGGATGGTATTATCTCTTGGAGAAACTATCTTACCGCCAATACACCAAAAAGGTTGAGGCGGTTTTTTCTTTGTAAAAAATTTCAAAAAATGGCTGTAAAAAAATAAAATTTAAGGGCAAAGTCATATTTTTATTGGTATGTACAAATATAACTAGAGGTTTCTTTTGCTACGATAGCAAATGGCGCACCTAGCTTGACTACAACTTTTTGACCTGGCAAACACGGTTCATTATTGATTTCCAACGAACCTGTTAAGCATTGTATGGTTTCTTCACGATCAGGCGTAAAAGTATAATTGCCAGGCTCGACCACTTAGCCCTTGCGGATATCGAGTGTTATCGGATGTAATTAAAATTTTTATATTCCTTATGAAGTATGTTTTTAGGTCTGTGTTTACCTTCAGATTGATTTAATATTTTTTTAAACTGCACATTGTCTAGAGTAACAGAACCAAAAAGCTGTATTAAAATTGAAGCCAGCGCGAGTACCGAAGAAATTACAATTGCGAAAAGTGCCATGTTTTTTGCCGTTTTCGATGATCTTAATGCCTCTCTGAATTCACGATAATCAATATAATTGAAGAAAGCATCGTGATTGAGAATAAATTTATCATTCTCAATATTTAAAAACATTGTATTTCGTACCGGGAGCATTCCACCATGTCCTTCACGATCAGTATGTACGAATTGCCCGCCATTTAACGTATCACTAATTTGCTTATTGACAATTTTTTTCTCCCAGTCATTTAGGTCAAGATTTTTTTCTAATTCTTCTTGGGTAAAACCGTCTGGATTTTTATATCCAAATTCAGATATTCTTATGTATAAATTTTTTTCTTCTGGGTGTTGCATTTTTTATTAAAAGAAAGATAAAAATTTTAATTATTTCATAACGTATTGGCATCATGCGAGGTGCAAAGCATTTGGGTGAAGCGTAGCGGAGCCGGATATGCCGTGTTGTGCGATGTAAATTTTTATAATCCACTTATTTAAATGGCTTAAAACCTTGTTTAATCAGATTCTGCTGGGGAATAAATAGGGGTTGGGGTGGGTTAGTCCAATCAAACCATGACCATTGTTCACATTTTTTTGGTTCCATAATTTGCAAATCGCCCGATTCATATTCAGCAGTCATAAATATAGTGATGTAGTGTTTACCTTCAATCGGAAAAATGTCGTTGGTAGCAGCGACAAAGTTTACATTTTTAATGCTCAAGCCAGTTTCTTCCAAAGTTTCACGTGCCGCACATTCTTCCCATGACTCATTAAATTCAAGGTGACCACCAGGAAAACACCACGAACCGTCACCGTGAGCATTTTTACGTTTACCAAAGAGAACTTTGCCATCTTTTAAAACGAGAACTCCAATTCCGACTTTTGGTCTATTTTCCATACGTTCAAATATTATTTCCTTATTATTAAGTGGGGTAGGACTTTATTAATTTATTTTTCAACAAAATAAACTCCGATGTGTTTGTCGTACAAAAGCTCATCTAAGAGAATTATAATTTTTTCTGAAATTTTATTTCCTTCTTTAATGTCTTCTTTTGTTAATTCACGACCATGAAATATTTCACCTCTTTTTTGACTGAAATATTGTATCGCTAAATATAACTCCTTATCGATTATACCACTTTTGAAGAGGTTTCTGCTTTGATTTAAAACTGATCGATTTCTAAGTTCATCATTTTTTGAAGCCAATGAAAGCTCATTTAGATTTTCCTGGATTTTTTTATAATTCAGAAAAAATTTATATAAATACCGGCTTAAGTCTGGAATAATTTCTTCATCTTTTTCTGTTTTAACTTTTTTATCTATTGTAACACCCTTGGTTTTATCGTCTAAATATTTTTTCAACTCCTCAACCTCTTTTTTGTCAAATGGGTGAGTGATAACCTGAACACTTTGTTGCTGGTTTACAGTAGAAATAATGGTATTTTGTAGTGAAGCAAATTTTTCAATAGTCTCGTGCCTCAAACTTTCAATGTCTTTTTTTATTTTTAAAACATTTAAAATACTCAGCTCACTAACTAGTGGCAGCAAGACAACAGATACTATGACAATAAAAAGCATGTTACTAAAAAAGTCTCCTTTGATTGAAAAAATATTGGCTTGGTAAAGGATAAATACAATAGCTAACAAAATGAATGCTATCAGATTGTACCAGTTCTTTGTATTCATAAAATAAATTAATAAAGCCTCATTTTTCATAACGTATCCGAATATCTGAGGTTGCGCCCGTGTTTAATGGCTAAAACTTCAAACATTCTCTTATTGTGATTATATCACTAAACTTTGCTTTGCCGAAGCGCAATTTGTCTGCCTATGACGATTTGTGTGCCACCGCTAAAGCTTTAGCGACACGCGGTCGGCCGTAGTCCTGCCTACCGGTAGGTAGGCAATCTCACTTAGGTGTTCTGTTTTTCGTGCAATGATCGAGATTGCTTCGTCGCTACACTTCGTTCCGCTCCTCGCAAAGACTATGGTACAGCGCTTGACTAATGGTAATTAATATTATAACCTAATGTAAATACTTGAACGAATAGCATCAAACGAAACCAATGGATAGGAGGAAAATATGTGCGACAGGAAAGATGTATATAAACTTGTTGAGGCAATTGCGCGCGCTAAAATGCATTTGAGTGTTAAGCAGATGGATCATTCAAAAGAGTGCAATGCAAGTGAAGGAAGAGGTTGTATTTGTGGAGCTGAAAGAGTGAATGATGCAATAAAAAAAGCAACAGAGGAATTATCTATTGATAGAATGAAATTCTAATCGTAGTACATTGATTGTGCTAAAACCATCTCGGTCCACTGGTAATAAACAGTGGACTTTTTTATATAAGTATCAAAAGGGCTATATATGATGTACATGTTTTCCTTTAATTCGCCGAAGGCGGATTGCTCTTAAAAAGAATTCAATTTTGTTATTTTGTTTTGGGGAAAGGGCAGAGGAGTTAGGGGTGAATGCCCTTACACCAAAAATCCTTATTATAATTTTTGCATATCACTTATTTCATTTTCGATTTTTGTTATTTCAGCCTGAAGTTTTTCGTATAATTTAAAATCAAACTTTTCCTTACTATATAATTTAATTTTACACTTTTCTTTTTGTATACAAATATATTGAATGGGATTAAAAGTTTTTTCTTGCCATATTGAAACCGCGTATATTACAAGAAGGGGTATCAACCCCATTATGTATGTTAAGGGCTCAATTTTATTCCATCCAAATTTTGAAATAATATATACCCAACCTATGAAATAAATAAGTAGCAAAAAGACCGGTGTAAGTTTATACCTTAAGTAAATCTGTTTGTTGATTTTTTTATCAAATTTATTTTTGGCATCTTCAAGATAAGAAAAATTATTACGCTTTTCTGATAATAATTCCATTTTTATTTTCATGGTTTCGGTTATAAGTTTTTTTTCTGTATCACCTTGTTTTTTTATTTGATTATCTAAGAGGAGGTTTATACTTTCAACTTCTTTTTTTAGTTGTGTGTTTTCTTCCTCATGTTTTTTTGCTTTATTTTTAAAATGCTCTTGTTCTTCAATAATTTTGTCTAAATTATTTTCAGCCAATGATTCTAAAATAAAAGATATATTATCATTCATGATATCTTCAGGTTTTTTTGCCTGCTTTCTTAAGTTGGTAATGGCAAGCGCGACTTGATTATCGTTAAGTTTGCCATTTTTAAATCTTTTTTGTAACTCATCAAATTTATTTCCTACCGATTTGTTTAATTGGCTTGAAAGCAGAATCTGAGCTTTTGTTATTACATCAAAAATCTTAGGAAAAGTATTTGTTCCAAAACCTTTATTCAATTTAAACCAAAATTTGTCAGTTAAAAAGTGTAAAGAGGTAGCCAGGGGGACTTCTCCCGATTTTCTAATGCTTTTATGCCACGCAACTTGTAGGGTGGTGTTATTGCCTGATAGAAGTATGTATTTAATATGTTCAAAATTATTATTATATTCATCGGCTCTCTTGATGCTTACGAAGTTAAGTAACTCAAGGTTATCTTTAATTTCATTTACGCCAATAGACGCTGCGATTGATTGTTCAATGTTTTCTTCTGCTTTATGAAAAGTTATGTTGTATTTATGATTTTCTTTTTCATAGTAATTTAGATAATCATCTGCATGAATGTCATTTTTGTTTAATAAGTCAAAAAATATAGTTTTTTTCTCTACAACATCGCTCTTGCTCTTGCTGCCATTAAGTATGTTATTCATTGCTGGACGCCCTGGGTCAACAACCTCTCCTCCAGATATTATGTATTCTGCTTTTGAAAAATAATTGTGAATATTTTCTTCAGTCTTTAAAAAATATCTTAGTTTAATAAGTGGTTCCGAAGCTTTCTGGTTTATCTCTTTTACGAATGAATGAAATTCATCAAACAAAGACTTGAATAGTTCTCCATTAAAACCAGCAAAATCAAATAAAATTTCTGTATCAAGAAAAATGGTTAATTTCGTATTCCATGAGCCAACGTTACCAATGTTGTCACTAAACATTATGCCTGTATACAAAACAACCCCTTCTTTTATGCTTTGTAATCTATTGATAAAATCTGGGTTTGGGCTTTTGCTTATTATGAATGCACTGATATATTCTGAATATTTTTGATTATTTGATTTATCAAGTAGAAATGAGCAAAAGGAATGCATTATTTCTTTTTTATCAGTCTCGTTTATTTCTTGCTTTTTTTGAGAAGAAATAAAATCTACTATTTGTTCTATTATTTCATTATTACCTTTAGTAATTTCATCTTTTTTAGGAATAAGGCTCGGGCTTTTAATATTTGATAAATTTGCAAAGTATTTGCCTTGGTCTTTGTTTAAAAATTCTTTTAGACGACCTAGCGAAGTTTTTACAACGGCCTCAGGTATATGAAAATTAAAGGTGTCATTCAACAAATATGTTATTTCCTGTAAAGTGAAACTGTATTTGGCCTCAGTTATAATTATTTCTTGAAGAAAGCATGAAAGCACACCATATACATCTTTTTCACTGTCATAAAGTTCTTTAAACAAGGCTAGAGATGCTATTCGACCACTTTCTTCATTAATATTTTCCATAGAAATAAATTAAATAAATTCCTTATTCCCCTTATTAATTAATAAAAAAACAAAATTGAATTCTTTTTAAGAGCTGGGCGAAGCCCAAAAGGAAAACATGTATTCCATATAACTGGTTATCATGCAAAATTTCAATCGTATAATAGCTCAAATTTGTATGTTATGCGAACATTTGGTATCACTTCTCATATTTGATCTATGGGCAAAATATACCATATTATTTATGAGTCTCCAAGTTCGTTGCTGGTTGATTTCTTGCACAAACGGTTGATGTATGGTACAGTGTGAAGTACGATGCCGATGAAACTGCTGACACAGTGGAGGCAAAAGGAAGAAATTTTGTCGCAAAACGATTGAAAGAGTAGAACCTTTCGGGTATGCCCGTTATAGCAAACTGATAAAGTGAGTGATCCGCAATACACTGTGATCACTAAAAACGGTGGTACCACGGTTTTTTACCAAAAAAGATCGTCCGTTGGGAGCAAATACGTTTGTTTTCGGCGGACGGTTTTTTGGTCACAAATCTTATCTGGTAAGAATAAAAATATGCTACGAACACATACATGTGGAGAATTAACACATAAAGATATCGGACAAAAAGTTACCTTGTCCGGCTGGGTGCATCGTCGCCGTGATCATGGCGGTGTGATCTTCATCGATCTGCGTGATCGCTATGGATTGACGCAAATCACGTTCAATCCAGAGCGCGGTGCGGATGTGCATGCGCATGCGGACAAATTACGCAATGAATGGGTAATTCAAGTGGAGGGAGAAGTCATCGCGCGTCCGGATGATATGATCAACAAAAATCTCCAGACAGGTGAGATCGAGATCGAGATCAGTGCGCTTGTTGTCCTCAATAAGTCCAAGACGCCACCGTTTGAAATCGGCGATGATAAACTTGAAGCCAATGAAGCGATCCGTCTCAAGTATCGGTATTTGGACTTGCGTCGCTCGAAATTGCAAAACATGCTTGTGCAAAAAGACAAATTTATCAGCGACATACGCACATTTTTCCATGCGAAAGGTTTTTGTGAAGTGCAAACGCCGATCCTCGCGAACTCGTCACCGGAAGGTGCGCGAGATTGGCTTATTCCATCTCGCTTATACCATGGGAAGTTTTATGCATTGCCACAAGCACCGCAACAGTTCAAGCAATTATTGATGGTGGGCGGTGTGGACAAGTATTTCCAGATCGCGCCGTGTTTTCGTGATGAGGATCCGCGGATGGATCGTCACTTCGGTGAGTTTTATCAGTTGGATTTTGAGATGAGCTTTGTGGAGCAGGCGGATATTTTTGCACTGATGCAAGAATTGTGGATCGATCTGACGAAAAAATACAGTACAAAAACACTTGTCTTTACCGATTTCCCGCAGATTCCATGGAAGGATGCGATGAACCGTTATGGGTCCGACAAACCGGATTTGCGATTTGATCTCGAAATCGTTGACGTATCGCATCTTGTCAAAGAGTGTTGTTTTGCCGTCTTTGGCAAAGCATGCGAAAGTGGCGGCGTGGTGCATGCGTTGAAAGTGGATGGTGGCGGTACGGCATTCTCCCGCAAAAATATCGATGATCTCACAGAGTTAGCCAAGACAAAGGGCGCGAAGGGATTAGCATACATTGTTGTCAAAGAAAACGAATTACAGTCACCGATCGTGAAATTCCTCGGTGAAGATGTGGCACAAGCAATTGTTGTACATGTAAAAGCGCGTCCGGGTGACATCATCTTTTTTGGTGCGGACTCATGGCGTGTTGTGTGCGAGAGTTTGGGTGTGGTACGCAACAAATGTGGCGATATGCTCGGACTCAAAGATCCGACAAAAGCGGCGTGGGCCTGGGTTGTGGATTTCCCGATGTATGATTACTCGGAGATCGAGGATGGACGCATTGATTTTTCTCATAATCCTTTTTCTATGCCACAAGGTGGAATGGAAGCACTTACTACTCAGGATCCGATGGATATTGTGGCGTATCAATTTGATCTTGTACTCAACGGCTTTGAGGTCTCAAGCGGAGCGATTCGTAACCATGATCCTGAGATCATGTATGCGGCATTTGCGATCGCGGGGTATAGCAGAGAAGATGTTGATGCAAAATTCGGACACATGGTGGAAGCATTTAAGTATGGTGCGCCGCCACATGGTGGCAGTGCGCCGGGAATCGACCGTGCGTTTATGGTGTTGACTGACTGTGATTCGATCCGTGATATCTATGCGTTTCCCAAAGATGGGCAAGGACGCGATGCGATGCTGGATTCACCGTCGTTTGTTGATCCAAAGCAATTGGAAGAACTGGGGATCAAGATCGTGGAATAATTTTTTGTTGGAAGTAAAAATATGATCATTGATGATGTAACGATTGATGTAAAGGCGGGTCGTGGAGGGGATGGCGTGGCGCTTTTTGCGCGCGCAAAATTCGATCAGGGTCCGACTGGCGGAAATGGCGGACGCGGTGGCAACGTTTTACTCAAAGGTGTTTCCGATTTGGGTGCCCTTCGACCGTTTCGCTCGACCAAAAATGTAAAAGCGGAGGCGGGAAAGAATGGGGAACAAAACACCTGCACGGGTGCTGATGGCGCAGGGGTTACGATCTCTGTCCCGGTGGGAACGGTTGCACATGACCTGACGCATGACAAAATATATGAGATCATTTCTGTCGGTCAAAAGGTTGTGGTGGCAAAAGGGGGAAATGGCGGTTTCGGCAATCATCATTTTCGTTCCAGTCGAAACACATCGCCAAAAATAGCCAAAGCGGGTCAGGAAGGGGAACACATCCGATTGCGTCTGGAGTTAAAGATGATCGCTGACGTGGGATTTGTGGGTTATCCCAATGTGGGCAAGTCCAGTTTGCTCAATGAGCTTACCAATGCGCAGAGCAAAGTTGCCAATTATAATTTCACGACGTTGGAACCGCATCTTGGTGTGTATTATGATCTTATTCTGGCGGATATTCCGGGATTGATCGAAGGCGCGGCAGAGGGGAAAGGTCTGGGGCATAAATTTTTGCGACACATTGAGCGTACGTGCATCCTTTTTCACTTCATTGCGGCGACAAGCACGCGTCCTGTAGCGGATTATCGTGCAATTCGCAAAGAATTACACAAATTCAATCCGTTGTTGTCTGAAAAACCGGAATGGATCGTTGTAAGCAAGACGGATGAATGCACGGAAAAGAAAGTTCAATCTGTGGTGAAAAAATTACAAAAGGTCAATCCGCATGTCGTGACAGTGTCGATCTTGGATGATACAATGATGACGGATATTAAAAAGATCTTGAACGATATCAAAGATCACAAGTAATTCATCATGCTGAATATGAAAAAGATCATCTCTATATGTATTGCAGGCGTGGTTGTTTTATGGGGTGGTCTTTTTGCATTTTATATGTGGCACGTGTACACAGATCATGTGCAAACACGACAAAATCTTGCAGAGGCACAAAGGGTAAGCGACGCGATTCCTCTGTGGCACAAAAAGATCGCAACAAATCAACAGATCAAGATCGGCATGATCACTGACACACACGTGCATCCCTCCAGGATCAATAGGGGTGATGAACGCCCGAATGCGCCCCGGTATCTTGACGGTAAAGATAAAAGGACTATTGGTCAATTTGTGCAGCAAATGAATGTCTTTCACCCTGACTTTGTCGTGCATTTGGGAGATGTGATCGAGGGTACAAAAGATAGTGATTTTATCGGTATGCAGGGATTACAGTTGGTGTCCGAGGAATTACAAAAAGGAAATGTCCCTGTGTATTGGGCGATCGGCAATCACGATTTGCGCAGTGTCACAAAAGAACAATTTCGCGATACGCTTGGCATGAGCGCATTGGATCAGGTTTTTGATGCAGGTGATTATCGTTTCATCATTCTTGATGCAAGCTATAATTTTGAAGACCTTCCGACATCCCCGGGTGTAAATTCGTATGTTCCGGGGAAATTGCCACCACAGACGTTGGCGTGGTTCAAAAAGCAATTGGAAACGGATAAGCGTGTGTTTGTGTTTATCCATCAAGGAACATTTTTGCAAAATATACCCGGTGATTCGGAAATACAAGAAGACGAAGCAGTTGAAAGTGAAAATGAAGAAGAATTAAATGAAGAAAACATCAATGGCATAGAGTATAATATGAAAGGCTCTATCGCAAATGCGCAAGAACTTAGTGATATCCTCAAAGACTATCGCGTTGATGCGATATTTAACGGACACATGGAAGCGCGTGCGTATGAGGTGATCGATCATACGGCGCATTATTCTTTGACAGGTACAGAAAAAAGCGAAACATATCCCGCGTCATTTTATGAGTTGACGATCAGTGGGGGCGTGCCAAGCGTGACCATGTATTATACATCGCCGATCGATCGCAAACAGCATGTGGTATATTTTGAAAGTGGTGAGAAATGACCAGTGATTTTAATACGCATAACATCATAATAATGACATAATATGGATACATTGTGGAACATAATCATCGTACTTGCTATATACATTGTGTTTATTCGCAAGATACTTCGCGCACAGATCATCAAAAATCCGCAGTCACCGCGTTTTGTCTACATTCTCTATAATCCGATCAAAGAGTTGATCAGTTATGCAGGAGGCGCAAAAAGCAATATCAAAACAGCATCATTTACATCTAAGAATACATCTATGTTTAATATCAAGGGAAAGATTTTGTGGATCGCGGGTATCATTTTAATTATTGTGATCGTGATGAATATTTTTATCGTGATCCCCGCAGGGCAGACAGGTGTGCGCACATTGTTTGGACGTGTCAATGAGAAAGAAATGTCGTCAGGGTTGCATATCATCGATCCGTTGGAAAATGTGGAGCGTATGAGCATTCGTACAGAAGAATACACGATGAGTATCACGCAGGGTGAAGGACAAAAATCCGGAGCAGATCAGATCACAGCGCTCACAAATGAAGGATTGCAGGTTGATCTCGATATTACGGTTTTTTATCATCTTGATGAAGAGAGTGCATCGGACGTGTACAAAAATCTTGGCGTGAATTATCAGGAAAAAATTATCCGTCCGGAAATTCGTTCTGCGATCCGTGAAGTTGTGGCGCGATATAATGCCAAGGATATCTATAGTGAGAAACGCAATGAAGTAGCCGATGGCATTCGCACAAAATTGTCTGAGACGATCGACCCGCGCGGTATTATGGTGGAGCAAGTGTTGTTGCGCAATGTGACACTTCCGGCAAGTCTTTCAAAAAGTATTCAGGAAAAATTGCAAGCAGAGCAAGAATCGCAACGCTATGAATTTGTGTTGCAAAAAGAGACAAAAGAAGCGGAGCGCAAACGCGTAGAGGCGGCGGGACAGCGTGATTCGCAAGCGATCATCAATGAATCGCTCAGTGCAAAATATCTCCAATATCTCTACATCAAAGAACTCAAAGATCGCCAAGGAACGATCTATGTGCCGACCGGTGCTGACGGGTTGCCGATCTTTAAGAGCGTAGAATAAAGGTCTTTTGTTTTTGTCAAAAAAACCATGAAATGTCATGCAAAAGTTGGTGGGCGACCGGGCAAGCCGGCATATCGCACGCCGTCCACATTTCAAGCGAAAGTGTATGCTGTGGTCAAAAAGATCCCAAAGGGTGAGACGATGACATATAAACAAGTGGCGCAACATATTGACCAGCCTCGCGCATATCGCGCCGTCGGAAATGCGCTCAATAAAAATTATGATCCTGCCATTCCGTGTCACCGCGTTGTCCGTAGCGATGGAACGATCGGCGGTTATAATCGTGGCAGTCAAAAAAAGAAAGATATTCTCGCAAAAGAAAAAGATGCGTAGAAACATTTTGTTACAAGTGCAAAAAAATCTGGTATACTAGTATCATGAAACAAAAATTTGAACGATTGTTCAAACCGCGTTCGATCGCAGTTGTCGGTGCAAGTGATGTGCAAGGGAAGGTGGGACATATGATCGCACAAAATCTCATCGCACACTCCTATCAAGGAGCAGTGTATTTTGTCAATCCTGCGCGCAACACAATTCTCGATCAGACGTGTTATCCCACTTTGGCAGATCTGCCAAAGAAAGTGGACTGTGCCATCATCGCCGTACCGGCGCATCTCGTGTATGACATTATCCATCACGGCAAAGAACGGTGCAAAAATTTTGTTGTGATCTCGGCGGGATTTGGTGAAACGGGCATAGCGGGACACAATCAGGAAATGCAACTCGCAACTTTCGCACAAGAGCACGATATCACGATCTTGGGTCCGAATTGTTTGGGATTTCTTGTACCGCCGCTTGGCGTAAATGCCTCGTTTGCGCCAGGGTTACCGCATGAGGGAAACATTGCTCTTATCTCTCAATCAGGTGCGCTTGCTGTGGCGGCAATGGACAAAGCGCAAGAGGAACACATTGGTTTTTCGGCTGTTGTATCAACGGGAAATGAGATGCTTGTGACTGCGGCAGATCTCGTCAGGTATTTTGCCGATGATACGGCAACAAAAACGATCATTTTGTACATGGAGGGTGTCGTGCGGGGCGAAGATTTCCTCCATGCAGTGCGCTATGCGAGAGAAAAAGACAAGACGGTCGCAGTGCTCAAAGCGGGACGTACGGACGACGCGCAAAAAGCGATTGCTCTTCACACGGGCTCTCTTGCAGGCAGTGATGAGATCTTTGGCTCTGCGTTAAAAAAGGCCGGTGGCATACGACTGCAAACGATCGAAGAACTTTTTGCGACAATGGTGTATGTATCGCATTATGAGATCTTTAAAAAGGATGAAATTCATATAGGTATCGTGACAAATGCGGGTGGTCCCGGCGTACTTACTACCGATGCCATCGCGGAATTATGCGGTTTGCGCATGAGCGTATTGAGTGCAAAAACAAAAAAAGATCTCCTGCACACTTTGCCGCAGGCGGCATCGGTGCACAATCCTGTCGATGTACTTGGTGATGCGGGCGTAGAGCGCTATTCTGCCGGCATGCAGGCAGTTATTTCCGATAAAAATACAGACATTGTCATCGCACTCTTGACGCCACAAGCTCAAACGCCGGTAATGGATATTGCACGAGGCATCGTCGCATTTTGCAAAGAAAATAAAAAACAGGTCATCGCGTCATTTGTCGGGGGAGAGCGTGTTGCAGGAGCTGTCGCATACTTGCGTGATAATGGTGTCGTGCACTATGCTTCTTTGCAATGCATCTTGGATGTACTTGCGCGTTTTACAGAAAAGCAGACACACTATCGTTATCCGGTGACGAGAAGCGGCGCGCGTGAGCGCAAAAAAGAAATGACGAAAGTATTGTCCGGTGCAAAAGATCGCGGAGCCCTCTATTTTGAAGAATGTGCGACTGTTGCGCAGATCTATGGTATATCAGTGAGCAGATTTTTTGATATCACTAAAGGATTGTCAGCGCAGCAAAGGATCGCGTATCCGTGTGTTGCCAAAATTGACGATCCACACGTATTGCACAAGACTGATCGTGGCGGTGTGATCTTGCCGATCCGCAATCTGGCGGAACTTCATCGTGCGCAATCGCATCTTCTCCATCTGTTTGCCTCACGCAGTGCGCGTGTCATTGTCCAACCGCTTCTGCCGATCAAGATGGAATTGATCATCGGCATGAAAAGGGATCCAAAGTTTGGTGTGGTTGTCATCGTGGGACTTGGTGGCATATACGCAGAGGTTTTTCGTGTGACAGAATTTTTTATTGCGCCACTTTCGATCGCAGAGATCAGAGACATCCTCTTGCACGGATCACTTGGATTTTTGTTTGCAAAAACGCGCGGGATGCATGCATATCACCTTGAAGTGGTTGCGCACTCTGTTTTGCAGGTGTCTCTTATTGGTGTGGAAAATGCGGTGGTGCAGGCTATCGATATAAATCCGTTTTTGGTTTATAATGACGATAGAGAAGATGTCGCTGTGGATTTTAAAATAATTATAAAAAATTAATAAGAGAAACATATGACTCTGCAAAATAAAAACAACCATTTTCTTGGCAAGCAAGATGATCATGTTGATAATGATGACGTTGTTGATATCTTCGATCAATATGGCGCAGGGGATGATGTGGGTACTGCTGTGACACCACAAACGCAAGATCTGTCTGATGAGCAAGTAGGGACTGTCGCGACAGAGGATCTCGTACAAGAAAAGGATCCTGTCGCATTTGTGGACGAATCCATGACAGAGGAAAACGGCAATGACGCGTCTGTTGCACCGCATGTGCCTTTGGATGAAAAGAAATGGGAAGCGGATTATGAGGGTGGTAAAGAAAAAATCGTTGCGCAACCGATCGTAAGTGAACCGGTGGTGGAAACGGCGCCATTGCCCGATGTACCGAAAAAACAAGAAAAAGTCATAGAAAGTGAAGAAAAAAAAGATGATGCACCAAAAGCGGAAGAGCCGATTGCAGTGGTGCCGGAAGGAGAAGTGCCAAGTACGCCAGAGCCACCTGTGCATGTTTCAGAAAAACAGACAGAGCCGGTCGCCGCACCGCTCAAGGAAAACATGAACTCGGTGGTACAAGCGGAAAATCGTGAAGATATCAAAAAAAGTTTTGTGCAATCACAAAAGCAAGTGACTTCTCGAAGGGTAAAGATCGATCCAAGCAAAAAAACGATTGCGATCGTTGATGATGATGTTGATACGCTTGATATGTATGCCAATATTTTTGAGATGGCGGACTACAACGTCATTTGTGCTTCCGATGGATTGGAAGCCTTGGGCATGATCAGCGAACACACGCCACACGTGATCTTTACAGGTATCGTCATGCCACGTATGGATGGTTTTGCGATGATCGAGGCACTCAAACAAAACAAGCGTACTGCTGATATTCCTGTGGTGATCAATTCGCATCTCGGGAGAGAGACTGATCGCAAACGCGCTGAAGAATTGGGTGCGCGCGATTTCATCATTCGCGGGTTTACGCCACCACGTGAAGCGGTGGAACGTATCGGTGCATTGCTTTTGCGAAGCGAGTATATTTTTCGATTTGATATTCACGACACAGAAGCGCGGAAGCTCGTGAAGGATCTCGGTGCAAGTAATTTCTTTGTGTGTCCGCGCGGACAAGAGATGGTGCTTAAATTAAGTATTACTGATCCGAAGGAATTGCTGTTCTCTGCACGGTTTAGTTGCGTAGACCAAAAAACCGACAAAAAATAGATCATCATGTAAAATAGAAGGCAAAAAACAAGGAGAAAAGCCCTTGTTTTTTGTGTGATACAATGGGAAGACGTATGCAGTGGAAAGTGAAGAAAAAAATTTCACCGCAGGGCAATGGTGTGCATGTACATCCGATCATCGATCAATTGCTTTTGCAGAGGGGTATCATCACCAAGGAATTGGCGGGTGCTTTTTTGACGCCAAATTATGATGTTGATCTGCATGACCCATTCTTATTCCGTGATATGCGTCGTGTAATTGAGCGCGTGCACAAAGCGATTACAGATGGTGACATGATCGGGATTTTCGGCGATCATGATGCGGATGGCGTGAGTAGTGCGGCACTTCTAGCTGAGGGATTGGAATCTCTTGGCGCGACTGTTTCGGTATATATCCCGGATAAGATCACAGAGGGTCATGGCATCACCGTCTCGGCGATCGATCAATTCATTGCACAAAATGTGCGTGTTGTGATCAGTGTGGATTGTGGCACGTCAAGTCATGAAGCGGTGACATATGCTATGGAGAAGGGCATTGATGTGATCATCACCGATCATCATCATGCGCCGGATATATTGCCACAGGCATATGCGATCATCAATCCGCAGATCAAAGGAGAGACATATCCTTTTCGAGATCTTTCAGGCACAGCTGTTGCTTTTAAAGTGGTGCAGGCATTATATACGGAGTATGCCCCGGAACGTCATATGCAACTCAAATGGTACTTGGATGTGGTGTGTGTAGGGACGATTGCCGATTGTGTGCCACTTATCGGAGAAAATCGTACGCTTGTCGCATACGGGCTTATCGTGTTGAATAAGACACGGCGCATCGGATATCAGGAGATGTGTGCTGTGGGACAATTCTGCAAAACCGGCAATGAACTTCGTGCGGATACGGTTGCGTTTCATATCGCACCACGCATCAATGCCGCAGGGCGCATGGTGCATGCAAAACACGCATATGAATTACTGCGTGAAACGCACAGAGGGCGGGCGCGAGACAAAGCAAAATTTATCGAAGACTTGAATGAAAAACGCAAAAAGATCACGGAACAACTTACCCGTCGCGTAGAAAAGATCGTAGAAAAAGACCATGCGGATCGATCATTTATCATCGTGTCCGGTGATGATTATCCTGTCGGGATCATCGGGATCATCGCGGGACGCATTGCCGAAAAATACAAAAAACCAACCGGCATTTTCACCCGTTTTGAAACAGAAAGTCGTGGCTCATTTCGCAGTGTAAACGGCGTGCATGTTGTGGATGTCTTGCATGCATGCAGAGAACACATCGTGAAATTTGGAGGACATGAAAAAGCAGCCGGTGCGACGGTGCGTCATGAGGATTTCGATCTTTTTGCGCAAAAAGTCGATGCGCATGTCGCCACGATGCAAAAAGAACTGCCAAAACCGCATATCGTCGCAGATATGGAGATTGCTTTGATCGATGCTGACATAGCGTTGGCGGAATTGATCGCGACGCTGGAACCATTTGGCGAAGGTAATGCTGAGCCGATCTTTGTGGTGCGTCATGTCATTGTCGCAGATCTGCGCATGGTCGGGACAAAGGGATCACACGTAAAAATGGTATGTACGGATCGTGAAGGTAGCGCGCATGTGGGCGCGATCGGTTTTTTCATGGATCAAAAATTTCGCGGTATCGCGCAAGGAGATGTGATCGATATCATTGCGCATGTACAAATAAATGAATGGAATGGCAATGTTTCCGCACAATTGCAACTGATCGATGTGAAAAAAGTTATAGAAAAAACAAATAATTGACAGTCTGCTATCTGTGCGGGAAAATGGGGTTAAATCAGGTCGTTCTTTGAATTGCATAAGGTACTTTCATTTTGAAAAAAGAGGAGGCTCTTATTATTATGTGCAGTGAATACAAAACCACTACCGATGAATGTTCTTTTATTTTGAAACCATCACGGTTCAATGGTTGCGGTGTCGGCGTTTTTACAACACACAAAATTGCCAAAGGAACGTATCTGCGTCTTTTTGGCGACAGGGAGACATGGTTGGACAATATTGTATTACGACAGATCAGCGCGGTTCCGCATATTTTTCAAGATTATTGCGTCAAAATGGGGGATGATATTTTTGCGCCAAAAGACTTTGGCTGCATGCCCGTCGGTTGGTATATGAATCATGACGCATCCAATCCGACCGCAAAGCATAAGGATTTCGAGTATTTCGCAATGCGAGATCTCGCAGAGAATGAGGAAATCACCACGGATTACAACTCCTTGGAAGAAGATAAGAGCGCCATTGCTCCGTATTACAAACAATAAAAAAGAAACCGCATCATGCGCGCATGATGTGGTTGTTTTTATGACTTTTCATATAGCGCGAAATATTTGGTTTCGTGAAACGTGTATTATAGGTATTTAAAAAATCGATCTGTTGTCTTTGATAAAATATTTTTTAAACGAATTTGTGGTATAATGGTATTAGTTCTTTTTTAAAGAGGAGTATACAAAGACAAAGCGTGAAAGAGGAGAAAAATTTTCAAAAAAACAAAAAGGAGAGAGACATGACGAAAAAAAACGTAATCCAGCGTGTAAATTATAATGAACATCCGTGGGCGCTGGATGAGATCGTGACTTTGCAAGGATTTATGCCGGAATATCTAAGAGAAGATCCTTTTCGTATAAAAGAAAATTTGGAGGGCGAACGGAATATCAATATGCTTTTGACCGGAGCCGACGGCACTGTTTTGTGCTACATTTTTGCGTCCCCGCAGAATGGTCGCATTGTTGAAGATTTTGCTGACGAAGTTCCGTGTGTAGACATTGATACAAATCGCTATTATATTGATCAAATAGTCGTAAAAGAGGGATGTCGCAAGGGCTTTCTTTTTGCCGATTTGCTATTTGCTACTTTTCGTGAAGCAAACTTTATGGGTTTTTTTGATTTTTCCGCACATGCACTATGCAGTAATCGCTTCGATCGCATTATCGAAAGAGTGTTGCGGGATCGTCTTACAAAAAAGATCCCTACTGTCCTCGAGCGTTATGGTGGTGAAAGATACATGTACATGGAAGCACATGTTGATTTATTATCCTCATCGTAAGTGTCTATCTCAAAGACCGATACAACGTTTATCGGTCTTTGTTTATCTGTTTTTGCATTTTGTGATAGAATGCACATAGTGTTTATTAGTAGCAAATTTATTATTGACGATTATGTGTGATTTTGGCATTTCTCTGGCACTGATCTATTATGCGCATATACCGGTCTTGATCATCTGCTTTCTTTTTGGATTGTTTGTTTTGTTTTCCAATCCTACACATCCGGTCAATCGCAACCTTTTTGCGTTCATTTTATTTTTTTTCGTTTGGACATTCAATGATCTCTTGCAATGGCTTATTACAGACCCTGTGCGCAATCTACTTTTGGCGAGATTGGCAATTCTTGAGGCATTGTCAATCGTTTTTTTACTCTTCTTTACTTATGCTTTTACAGGAGTTGTGATTTCTTTGCGCAAAAAGATCCTGCTTTTTGTGCCAGCTTTACCGATGATCATTTTGATTTTTAGTGACTACAATGCATTCCTTGTTGATGAGGAACATTGCAATGTTCAGTTTGGCGAACTCTATTGGTACTTGTATCTTTTTGTGTTGGGGTATTTCCTATACTCAGCATATATACTGGTTCAAAGGTTTCGTGACAAAAATACAAGTCAAGAAATAAAAAATCAGATAAAAATTATTATCAGTGCTTTTGGCTTTTTTGTCTTTCTGGCTATTGGGCTCATGTTTAGCGCTTGGTTTTTTGTGGTGAACGATTACGCAATCGGTGATAATATTCTCCTGTTCTTTCCTTTTTGCATGGTGGCATTTATCGGGATTACCATATATGCCATCACAAAATATCAATTTCTCAATTTGCGATCGGTGGTTGCACGTATGTTGATCTATACGACATGGATCCTTATCGCTACCCAATATTTTTTCGTATATTCTACGATCAACGTGATTCTTGTTACGTTTACATTGCTTCTGTCCATTATTTTTGGTGGCATGTTGTTATATTCCGTCAAAATGGAGATACAACGGAAAAAAGAACTTGAGGTGGCAAATGAACAATTGCGAGAATTGGACAAGAAGAAATCGGAATTTATCTCAATGGCATCGCATCAATTGCGCACACCGCTTACAACGATGAAAGGTTTTATTGGTGTCATTCAAAAAGGCGCCTACGGGGAAATTCCTCTAAATTTCAAAGAGCCTATTGATGTGATGGAAAATGCCAACAACCGATTGATCGCTCTCGTGGAAGACATGTTGGATGTATCACGCATGGAATTGGGAAAGGCGGAGTTTAATTTTGAAAAGCACAATATCAATGACATAGTTAAGGAGTTGCATGCATCATTCAGTCTCATCGCAAAACAAAAAAATATTTCTCTGCGCATTAAATTGGATCCTGCCATGCCTGAGATCATGTTGGATGAAGCAAAAATGCGGGAAACTCTTTCAAACATTATCGACAATGCATTGAAATATACACAAGAAGGTTCGGTGACGATATGCACAAAATATGAAGGGAATGATGTAAAAGTCCTTGTCACGGATACCGGGATTGGTATTATGCCGGAAGAAAAACACACGCTATTTGAAAAATTTTCACGCGGTCAGAAAGCAAAGGAGATCAAAAAAGAAGGATTGGGGCTGGGATTATATATGGGACGAAAGATCGTTGAAGCGCATGGCGGTACGATCCATGCATTGCCACATGAGGGTGATAAGGGCATGACGTTTGTTGTGGAATTGCCGATCACACCCATAAAAAAATAGCACAAGGGTGCTATTTTTTATGGATCTAAATATAGGATGTATTTTAATTTAACCTATAGCCGATTCCGCGGATCGTTTCGATATAGTGCTCCGTATCCTCGGCATTTAATTTTTGTCGCAGTCTGCGAACATGGACTTCAACAGTGTTGGTAAAAGGATCAGCATTGGTATCCCATACATGTTCGAGGATCATGCTTCGCGTGAGAATTGCGCCGATATTACGCATGAAATATTCGAGAAGAGCCAGTTCTTTTTTACGCAGATCAAGAGATTTCTCGGATCGTTTTGCGATAAATTTGTCGAGATCGATCTCCAGATCTCTGTGCGTGAGTACAGTGCCACTGCTATGCGGATGGTCGCGCAAAAGCACGTGGATGCGTGCGATCAATTCTTCGATGGCAAAAGGTTTTGTCATATAGTCGTTCGCGCCACACTGAAAGGCCTGTACTTTTTTTGCCACCTCTTTCTCTGCTGTGAGCATGACGATTGGCATATTTTTGCCGTTTTTGCGCAAAGTGTCACAAATATCGATCCCATTTTTTTCCGGAAGATTATGGTCGAGGATGACGATATCATAGGCATTTGCACGCGCCATGCGTTCGCCCTGTGAGCCATTTTCCGCAACATCGACAGTAAAAAGCTCTGATTCTAGTCCTTTTTTGACAAATGTTGCGATATCTTTTTCATCTTCTGCGAGGAGAATTTTCATAGAGATCAGTTAATTACCTGTTTACGTTTTAAAGGCTATTATAGCACATATTTTATAAAATGTCAAATGTTTGATTTGTGGGGTGTTTTTGTAAAAACGTGTTTTTTGTGCAGAGTGTTGTATAATAAAAAAGTATAAACAGCTAATAATTCTGTCATGGGAAAGGATCAATTGCATAATTTGCTTTTTTTGGATGTCGAGACGACGGGTCTCGAAGAAGAAGATCGACTGGTACAGGTCGCCTATGTGTATAATGACACAGAAAATGAATCGCTTTTCCATCCCGGGCGTGCGATGAGCATACGGTCAATGGAAATAACGCATATCACCAATAAGCATCTGGAAGGAAAAGAAAAATTTGTCGGATCATCTTTTTACAAAGAACTTGAAAAAATTCTTGCAAAAGAGGATACGATCTTTGTCGCGCACAATGCATCGTTTGATATGGGCATGCTCGCGCGTGAAGGATTGGCGGTCAACAAATTTATCGACACGTTCAAAATCGCGCAGGAATTAGATGTCAAAGGAGATATTCCTGCATATCGTTTGCAATATTTGCGGTATTATCTGGGGATCGATTTGGATGATGCGTGTGCCCACAGCGCGCTTGGTGATGTGAAGGTGTTGGTTGCGCTTTTTGAGCGGATGTATGATAAGATGTGTGCAAATGACGCGCACGATGCGGTGATCCAAAAAATGGTGCATATTTCCTCGCAACCGACATTAATCAAACGATTTAATTTTGGTAAGTATAATGGGGAATTGATCGCAGATGTTGCACGCAAAGATCATGGGTACCTCTCGTGGCTTCTCGGACAGAAAGAATCTGATGCGGCAAATGGTGCGCTGGAGGAAGATTGGATCTTTACATTGAAAAAATACATCCGTTAACATGTGGAAATATCTATGAAAAAATATTATACGATCGGCACGGTGATCATCATGGGATTCGTTTTGTCCGGTTGTGCGAGTGTCTTCTCCCCAAAAAATGATCTGGCAGAGCAAAACGCACGTGCCGCTGAGGAAAAAGATGCAATGACAGAACAGTTTGTGCAAGCACAAGTACAAGAGGGTATATTGCATGAAGACGAGGTGCGGAGATTGATCACTGCAAGCGAGGAGGCGGCGCTTCTTGACGTATCGCGTGCGCCGGAGTTGTTGAAAGAGCATACATATGGGGAAAAGCTCGTGATGATCGGCACATTTGTCAAAAAAATGATGGCGGATACGGGACGTACGCGCATCTCACAGCGTGATAGTGTCCTTACGGATACGGAGATCCCGATGGTAGATCTCATCACAGGGGCAAAGAAATATTATTATGGAGAGGATGGGGAACAACGATATCAAGACTATCTCGCGCAACGTTTTGGGATCGGTGTGTATCCTACGATCGATGAGTTGAATGGAACATGGCACGGAGAGATGACTGTGACCAAAGTAATGATCTTTCATGAATTGGGCACGGCGCCAATCGGTTATGATGAGGCAAAGATCAATGCGCTGGAGGGGGAAAAGGATGCAATCAGTTTTACTCTTGCCGCAAAAAGTGCGGACACGGGAACGTTGACGCCTGTAGCGGGTGAAAATGTTTCATCGATGCCGTTTGTTTATGATTTTATCCCAAAATTTACAGACAAGATCACATCGGCATCATTTACATATCACGATGTTAAAGAGAAAGGGCAAATGAATGTGGCGTTCGGACGAGGGCAAATCAACGGCACGATGCTTTTGCATGCAACCAAAGGGGATGGTGGCGCTCTCAGTGGTACGACAAGCATAGATCTTTTCAACGGATATATCAAAATAAGTGGGGAAATCACTGCAAAAAAACAATAATTATTTATTGATTGCATATGAAAAAGATTGCACTCATGGGGAGTACGGGATCGATCGGTACACAGACGCTTGATGTCGTGCGAAAGTATCCGGATAAGTTGCATGTTTTTGCCTTGACGGCACATGGCAATACGGACTTGCTCTATGAACAGATCCAGGAATTTCAGCCGGAAGTGATCGGTGTGGCTGATGAGGAAAAAGCGCAAAAATTACAAAAAAAGATCCACCGAGAAGTGCTGACCGGTCCCGCCATGTTGCAAAAAATTGCCGGTATGGATGGATATGATACGTTTATCTCCGCAACAGTCGGGCTTACGATCATCCGTGCAACGATCGATGCGATCCGCGCGGGCAAAGACATCGCACTCGCCAACAAGGAAACACTTGTCGCCGCCGGTGAGATCGTCATGCGAGAAGCCAAAAAATATCATGCGCGCATCATGCCGATCGATTCGGAGCATAGCGCGCTTTTTCAATGTTTGAATGGCGAACGTAAAAACGATATCGCATCGCTTGTGGTCACCTGTTCCGGCGGTGCGTTGTGCGACAAAACAAAAGAGGAATTACAGCATGTGTCGATCACGGATGCATTGGGGCACAAGACATGGAACATGGGACAAAAGATCACGATCGACAGCGCAACACTCATGAACAAGGGGTTTGAGGTGATCGAAGCGATGTGGCTCTATGATGTCGCGCCAAAAAACATTCGTGTCGTGATCCATCCGGAAAGCCTGATCCACTCAATGATCGAATATACTGACGGGTCGATCATGGCGCAGATCTCGGAGCCGGATATGCGCTTGCCGATCCAATATGCGCTCAGTTATCCTGAGCGATGGGGACGTGCGGTAAAACAGCATAACTTTGATCGTGCATACACATTTGCCGAGCCGGATCCGGAGCGTTTCCCATGTTTGGGGTATGCATTTGATGCGATGGACAAGCGTGGCACAATGCCTGCGGCGATGAATGCGGCAAATGATTATATGGTGGCAGAATTTCTCGCCGGCAGATGTACGTATCTCGATATTCCACGTATGATCAAAAAGGTGATGGATGCGCATGATGTTGTGCTCGCGCCGACATTGGAGGATATTGAGCAAGCGATCAGTGATGCGACACATATGGCACAAAAATTTTTGCACGGCGAATGAGTTTTGAGATCTGATCAGCGGGCACTTTCTTTAAGGAGGAGGTCTTCGTGGCACACAATAGGGTTTTTTCGATTGGACAGGCACTCTTGACAAGAGGGCTGTTTTTTGTTATAATAGACAGTTAATTTCAATAAAATAATGTGATTATGAGTACAAAAGTTGTCGATTTTATCACGAGAATGTGGCAAAAAGTGTCCATTTTAAGCAAAAAAATCCCGGTCGTTTATTACGTCATCGTGTTTTTTGTGTTGGTCATTTTTGTGACCAACGAACTCTATTTGTGGCATAAGGACAGCAATAATGCAGAAAATTCTTCTCAGCAAAAAACTGCATCAAAAGCTAATGATCCTTTCGTGATCATTTCCGCACAAAGAGACAATATGGATGAATTTAATAAAGAAGTGCAAGGCACGACGGATTCTACTTTTGAATTAGCGACATATGGATCGCCTAAAAATATTGCGGTAAAAAATGCCGTAGTAAAATTATCAAAAGACCGATCGCACAGCGGGAAAAATAGCCTGTATATCAAAAGAGATGGTAAGCAGGCGAGTTCGGTGCGTCTGAAGAGTTATGTGGTTACGCAAAAAGACCAATATTATAAATTGGGCTTGTGGATCTCCAGCACGCAAGGTGGAAATTTCGATATTCTTTTGTCGAATGACGATCAGTCTTTGCCTGTTGCTACCGTCGGCATCGTCGCCAATCAAAAAAACGAATTCAGTTATTACGAATACAACTTTCGTTCTCCTGTGGATGCAACGCATGTGGATCTTTCGATCGCCGGTGATGCACTCAAAGATGTTTTCATTGATGATATCAAGGTAATACCTCTCAATATCGATAAGCAAGAAGATCTCGCCTCTATCAAAGTCACAGCAATCGGTGATGGCCGTCAAAAAAACATCGGAGCAAAACAAACAGTACACAGTGCCACTGCGGATGCATTGGCAGTCAAGGGAACGCTTGTGGGACAATCGTTTATCGCGAAGGCGGATACTGTGACCGGTGTGTCTTTTGCTTTGGTCAAAAAAGGTGACGGCGGGATCGGTGAGTATACTGTGGAATTGCGAGAATTTGATGAAACGACAAAAACGATCTCCGACAAAAAGATTGCAGTAAAAACCTTTAATTCCGGCGAGGTCACATCCGCCACGACATTTATTCCGCTATTTGCACAATTGGAAAAAGGGAAAAAATATTGGATCGGGATCAATAATGCCGGTGTAAAATTGAACAAGGATCATAACCTCGTTGTCGGGCAAGCAGGAGATGATCGTGCGTATCCGGACGGTGATGGGTGGATGCAACGTGGCGCAGACAAGACTTTTGTAAAAACAAACGATCTCTATTTCATCGTGTACACTGCCGGAGTGATCAAGGTGGACAATGTCGCTCTTTCCTTTGGAGAGACGCTATATGATCTCGGGAAAGGGAAAAAGCGCGCAGAGTATCAATGGGACACGACAAATGGCAACAAGATATTGGACATCGATGCACAAAACAATATTTCTGTAGATAAGTGGAAAAACATTTCATTTGTGGATGATGACGCTTATGTCGTATACAAGGTTGGTATGAATGGAAAAAATATTGATCGTTTGACGCTGGCAAATATATCCTTTCACAAAAATATCAGTATCGCTCTTTCTACAGATGGAAAAAAATGGATGGAGGTCTTCGCGGACGACTCAGGTAAACCCCGGCAAAATTCTGGAAAGATCGAAGTGCGACCTGTCACGAGTGCAAAAAATGTTTTCATCAAAGTAAAGAAAAATGGAAAAGATAGTAGCACTTTTATGGGTGGTCATGTTATACTTGATTTAGTAGATCAAAATTATGGAAAATAATATGACGCAAAAGATCTCCGTCGTGGTTCCTGCATATAATGAGGAAAAAAATATTCCACTTTTTTATGCACGTTTGAAAAACATTTTCGCAAATGCATCACAGTATGATGTGGAAATGATCTTTGTCAATGATGGTAGTCGTGATAAGACATGGCAAGAGATCCAGAAATTGGCACTTAATGATGCGAGCGTGCGCGGTATTTGTTTTAGTCGTAATTTTGGTCATCAGATTGCACTTACGGCAGGCTATGATATAGCTACCGGTGATGCCATTATTTCTATGGATGCGGACATGCAAGATCCCCCGGAGCTTATTATGGATATGTTGGTGAAGTGGCATCATGGATGTGAAATTGTATATGCACGAAGACGAAATAGAAAAGATGGTTTTCTCAAAAAATTGACGGCAAAAATGTATTATGCACTTCTCAACAATGTATCTGATGTGGATATTCCGCGTAATGTGGGTGACTTTCGCCTGATCGATAAAAAGGTTTTGAACGAATTGAAAAAATGTCGTGAAAAATATCGCTATTTACGTGGTATGGTTGCATGGGTGGGATTTAGAAATTGCTATGTGGACTTTGATCGACCAAACAGGATCAATGGAGAAACAGCGTATACATGGAAAAAAATGATCAAATTTGCCATGGATGGTTTTACGGGATTTTCTATGTTTCCGCTCAAAATTGCATCATATGTCGGCGGTTTTGTGATTATGACGGGATGCATGATGTTCCTTTATGTCGCATATGATTTTCTCATCAAAGACACACCATATCCACTCTATAAATGGTTGGTGATCTTGGTATACATCTTTATTGGTGTGCAGTTCATCTTGATGTGGCTGATCGGAGAGTACATCGGACGGATCCATGATCAACAAAAAGAGCGACCATTGTATGTAATTAGAGAACGATTGAATTATGATGAATAATCCACAAGTATCCGTTGTGATGCCAAATTACAATTGTGCCCGTTTTCTTGATGAGGCAATTGACAGTATATTGCAACAGACATTTTGTGACTTTGAATTTATCATTATTGATGATGGAAGTACGGACAATTCGTGGGAGATTATTCAAAAATATGCATGTAAAGATGATCGGATAAGAGCGTTTAAAAATGAAAGAAATCAACACATAGTCTACTGTCGCAATAAAGGAGTTAGCCTTTCAAAGTGTGATCTCATAGCTTTTTTAGATAGTGATGATATTGCTTTTCCGGAAAGGTTAAAAATCCAAGTTGATTATATGCTCAAAAATCCAGATTGTGGCGTTTGTGGGTCTAACTTTGAGATGATAAATGAAAAATCACAGTTGATTGGATACAAAAAATTTCCTGAAAATCATGATGCAATAAAAAAATCATTTTTTTTCTGCAATCCTTTCGGACAAAACACAGTTATAGTCAGGAAAAAATGTTTTAATGAGGTTGGATTATATAATGATGAATATCGTAACGCTGAGGATTTGGATATGTGGGTGCGCATTGGAGGCAAATTTAAATTACATAACATACAGAAAGATTTGGTAAAGTACAGGGTTCATGCAAAAAATAGTATGTTTACAAGTCAAAAAAGAATGATTAGGAGTACGCTAAAAATCAGAAAGAAAGCCATTTCAGAATATGGCTACGCGATGACTTTTAAAGGTCAAATTTTTTACTGGGGAACATGGTTGGCTCAATGGCTACCATCAAAATTTGTTTTTTGGATTTTTAATTTTTTAAAAAGATAAAATGTTGAAGAAAATTTTGAACAAATGAATCCATATTTTAATTTAATTTGAAATTTATGAAAAAAAATAAAGAAAAGGCAGTACTTATATTGGGTAGTTACGGTCATACGAACATTGGTGATGACTTGTTGATGTATAATTACGTATTTTTATTCCGCAATCTTGGATTTAAAAAAATTTATACTAATGTAGCTGTTTCGGCTAATGTGCCTGAAGAAATAGCCAAGGTTGTTCACATGAAAGAAACCTATGGAACTTCTTTTTTGGATTGGTTAAAAATATTGAAAGAGGTCGATGTTGTTTGTTATGGTGGTGGCACGATCTTAAAAGAACTCTACAGCTCAACTTCAAGATCTCGATATGCAGTGATCATCAGGATGATGTTTTTTAATTTTTTTGCAAAGGTTGTGGGGAAGACCATATATAATTTAAACATTGGCATTGGCTCTTTGCAAACTATAGTTGGAAAATTAATTGTTAAAATATCATTAATATTTTGTGATTTTACGATTTTTCGAGATGCTGATTCATATAATTTTGCAAAGGATGAACTGAAAATTAATATAAAAAAAATAGGGTTGGGTGAGGATGGTTTATTCATAAATGAAAAATGGCATGACCATCGTGCTGAAAATCTTCCTATGAATGTACCAAATAGGGTTGGGGTCAATGTTCTTTTTAATATCCCAGATTGGGTTGATAGAGAAAGCTATCTCAAGGAACTAAGAGATTTTGTTAATAATATTTTGGAAAGAGGTTTTTTTGTGGTGTTTATTCCTTTTCAACACTTACTTGATAAAAATAATGACTTGGTTTTTATTGAGAGAGATATATTACCCTATTTAAAAAACAAAAATTATGAGCTAATTCATCATGTGCAGATTGATAAGTTGGCAGAGACTTTAAAAGGACTTGATTTTTTTGTTGGTATGCGATTTCATTCTTTGCTGATGGCCATATCTACAGCGACGCCGTTTCTTGCTATAGAATATGATACTAAGTGCTCTAGAATAATTAAAGAATATTCATATCCATATTCAGTGCAAATTGAAAACTTTTCTTGTGATTTATTGGTAAAGAATTTTGATGCACTGATTTCTAATCGAGAAAAAAATATTGATTTTTTGATTGAATTAGGCAATCGTTTATACGCTAAAGAATTTCAATGCGAGAAAGACCTGTGGAAAAAATTAGAGAAATAAAAAAGATAATTACGAACAAATCTTCAGTTTGTCTTATTTTGATCTTCCTTTTCATTTTTGTCGTTCATTTATTTATCTTTCGGGATATTGTTATGAATTTACCATCTCTTATGAGTGGTGAATCTGTGATTGTGCGCGAAGAGCTAGTTCCTTTTTTTGATTTTAAAAGTCAATTTCTTGATCAAATCAAGGGTGGAGAGTCCTATCTCACGATGACAGATGAAATACGAGTAGCATATTCTTTTTGGACGTCGTGGATGAGATATTGGATTGTACTTCCTTTTGCTCTCATTATATTGAATAGTATTTCGGCCTTCCTGTTCTTTATCTCTGTGTACATGATTGAAAAGGAGATATTCAAAAAAAACTCCAATTTCATCATGACAACTTCTTTCCTGACATCATTTTTTATTTATCTCATATTACTTTATTCAAAGGTAACTCATTTTTATACTTTAATATTTGGCTTTAGCTTGTTTGCTTTGGCAATCTCTATGACCATCAGAGAATTTTTCTTTCGTGATAAATTTTCTTTGAAATCTTCCATCTGGATTTCGATTTTGGTCCTTTTTAATCCCGCGATTCATTACCACATTCTTTATTACATTGTTTTTTCTTTGGTTGTGTCGTTTATATTTTTGATGAACGATAATTTCAAGGGAGAGACAATTAAGTTTACAAAATATTTTAGTGTATTAATGCTCATCAGTTTGTTTCCATATGTAATATTTATTCTTTATGTGATAAATAATACTGATTCTGATATTACTACTTCAATTGCAGTTAATTTCATGTTCATTTTTAATACATCAACATCCTTAACCCATATTTTTTCTTTGGACATAGCTGCCCCAGTTGATATGTTTTTGCATGGTAAATATCTAACAGATTTGCCACGCTATAGTAAAATACTCTTTTTCTTAATTTTGTTATTACCCCTAGCTTTTACTAGAGAAATAAATTCACAAAAATCCAAAAAATTTATTATTTTTTCGTATTTTGTTCTCACTATTGCAATATGGATGTCGATCGGTTATTTGCAGGAATTTTCTTTTCATAGCATAGGATCGGATTTTATGATTTATCTATCTCAGTTCTCATCTTGGGGTGTAAATATAGTTAAAAAAATTGTAGGAACAACAATTCAAATATTGAGATTCCCACATCGTTTTGAATTTATTTTGTTTTATATAACTCCAATTTTAGCCACATTTTCTTTTGCTTTTTTGAAAAATAAATTTGGCTATGGTTTTGTGATAATCGCAATATTTCTCAGTGTAGGAATGCCTTTTATAATTGACGTTGATCATAGAACATTTCTTGCTAGCGGTAATTATGGTGGATTTTTGAGCCCGATGAGGATTCCATCAGATTTAAAAAAGATAAAAAGTATTATTCATGAAGATCTTGGCGTAGGATTTATTTTACCAACATTTGAGAGTGGTAGGGATATGCAGATTGATGATAAAAATTATAATTTTATTGATAAGTTTTTAATATATTATTTAGATTCCCCAACTTTTTACTATGGAACTGGTGCTAAGACAGAAAATAGGATTAGAGCATTCTTGGTTTATCAGGCAATTTTGGATGATTCTACATCTTGGGAGAATGTTTTAAATTCAGGAATGAATGTAAAATATATAATTAATCCACATACAGTATCTAAAACTTATGGGAATGTTTATTTGCCAGAGATTGATAATAAGTTAGACCAAAAACTTAATGATAGTTTATTATATCAAAGAGTCTATACTGGAGAATATTTTGATTTATACAAAAGGAATATTGAAAAAAAATATGACAATAGTATTATGCTGGACGTTTCTTCTGAAAAGATTTTTCAATATTTAAAATTGTCAGAGATAGATGAAAATACACTTTATTTTCCTCTTCAAGAAAAAAAATTTCTCCAGGGAGAAAAAGCGAAAATTCTTGTAACAGATAGCTTGGAGAGTTCGTATTATAACTTGCTGGTGTTGAAAAATGATTCTATTTCTCATGTGTATCCAGATTCTGATTTGCTACCTTTCACCAAAGGTCTTATGCCGAGTACATTTTATACAAATATGCCACTTTCTTTGGAAGCTCTTCTGGGTGACAACTCATATAACTTTTTTGGAAGGCCTGTTACGGATATGATTAATCTCAGCTCGCCCCAGTTTATTGGCATTGTTGATAAAAATTTTCAAATAAAATTTTCTTTTAAGATTAAAGATGTCGGAAAACATCGGTTGATTTTAAAAGCATCAACATCAGAAAATAAGATTTTTGTAACTCTATCTGGGAAAGAAGTTGAATTAAAAAGAATGGATCAAAATACAAATGTAAAGAATAAAGAAAATTTTTCATATTTTTATGCAGATTATGATTTTGCTACAAAAGGTAACTATTTTCTGGGTGTAAAAAAGGAAAGTGACGATGGCGATCCTCTTCTGGTGGAGTCTCTTTCTGCTGTTCCTCAATCATTATTTTATGAAGAAAACGATTCCTGGGTTGGCTCAGAATACCTCAAGCTTATTCGCTCAAATGAATCGGAGGTATATCACGTTGAGATTCATGAAGAGTAAATTTGTATAAAAAATATGGATCAAGTAAAAAATAAGAATATTTTTAGTAGCATAGGAAAAAATATCGTCAGGATTTTTGTTAAAGTTCTTTCTGATTTTTTTGAGAAAAAAAGTAGAAGTGCGCTTCTTCTTGTTTTAGCATTTTTAATTTTTTGGAATCTAGGTTTTGTTGCCAGTCTGAACTGGATTGTATTTTTGGCCTTTCTTTTCTATGGATGGGAAAATAAAATTCTTGGCATCGGGGCTTTGATCTTTTTGAGTGTTTGTTTTACGCTTCTCTTTTTTCAACAAGATGCTTTTGCTGAAATCGCAGCTACGCAAGCATATTTTCTAATAGTCATGACCGTGGTTTTGCAAATAGTGGATTTTAAAAAAGAAAAAAAGATTGCATATCAGGAAGATGTGAATAGGGTAGAGGAGGTATTTAAAAGTTCTCATATAAAAAAAGAGGATGGGGAATGGGTTTTTGAAGGGGCTGTGGAGATACTGAGCGAAGAAGAAAAGCGTATGAAAAGAAAGAAAATGATGTATATATTACTCATATCTTTTCTATTTCTTGAGATTGCGGTGGTGTTTTTCAATTGGTCATTGATAGTGATTGTTTTTTGGATCATATGTGCTATAGCTGTAATTTTTCCAAAAAACGTAATAAAGTTTTTATTTTCCACAAGTATCTTTTTCTGTATTTTGGCTGTCATCTCTATTATTTTTTCGCAAAAAGATTTGGCCACGGCATCGTATTTTGGGATACTTTTTGTTTTTGCATTTATCGCTGTGATTGTGAGTTTGCGGGTCTTTGGGAGGAAAGCGCCAAATTCTCCGAGAAAATGGGTGAGAAGTTTTTCGTACTTGCATAAAAATAAGAAATCAGATGAATAATTTTTTCAAAAAGTATTATTGGGTCGTATTTTCTGTTATTGCGATCATCCTGATCTATCCATCGTTTACGCGCGGATATATTTTTGCATTGGATTGGACGATCCGACCATTCATCGCATGGTCGGATATTGTCTGGTCCAAACCGTTGGGGTGGAGTATTTGTGATATTTTGGCGATTGTCATGACATTTGAGGTGTTTCAGAGAGTATTACTTTTTGCAATGATCACATTGACCGGTGTTGCGGGATTTCGTCTGGCAAAAAACACGCGCAATATCTTCGCACAATATTTTGCCGGACTATTTTTGATCTTCAATCCGTTCTTTTATGCGCGCATGCTGGAACAGACGATGTTGATCGGGGCGGGGATTGTCTCTTTTTTCTGGTTTTGGGCATGGTTCAAAGAATCGATAGAAGAGGGTAATGACGTGAAAAAATTGATCTATTCTGCTTTGGCGGGGGCGCTGGCTATTTCGTTTTTCGCACATAGCATCTTTTTCGTTGCGAGCGTGTTTGTGGTGTTGAGCATAGTGGCATATGCCCGAAAGAAGGATTGGAAAAGGATCATCACGATGACGGTGATGTTTTGGACGATCGTTTTTGCTGTGAATGGCAACTGGATCTTTGCCTCTTTTGCAGAGGGTGACACATGGGCGAGCAAGGTGGTCAATTTCACGCAGGATGATGTGGAAGCGTTCAAGACGCGGAAGATCGGGGGTTATTCTGTCTATATGACGGTCTTATCTCTCCAGGGGTATTGGGGTGAGTATCAGGATCGTTTTGTCTCTGTGCAGGATAATATGCTATGGTTTCCTGCGTTTGTTTGTATTATTTTTTTGGTCTTTTTTGGCCTGGTGCGACTATGGCGCAAAAGTATTTTTGTGAAACCTTTCGTGTTTCTTTTTCTGCTTGCTTTTGTGTTGGCAATTGGGGTGGCGTCACCGCTAGTCAAACCGTGGGTGTTATGGCTGTATCAGCATGTGCCATTTTATATCGGATTGCGTGAGCCGCAAAAATGGGTTGTGATCATGGTTGTGGTATATGCATTTTTGGGCGCGTGGGGCATAAAATACATTCTCGATATAGATAAAGTAAAAAAATATCGATGGGGCGTTGGTGTGTTGTGTGCCATTTTGCCGGTCATTTTTTCTTTTTCTGTGATCCGAGGGATGCATGAATATTTTACACCGCATGATTTCCCTTTGGCGTGGCAGTCGGCGAGAGTGTATCTGCAATCGCAACAGAGCGATGGTAAAATATTGTTTTTGCCGTGGCATTCATATATGAAGTTTGATTTCGCCGGAAAAAATATCACCAATCCCGCCAAGGCGTATTTTGGCAAAAATGTGATCAGTGGCAACAATGTGGAGTTTGGTGGCGTATATTCCAATTTTACCGATGCACAAACGCAGACGATCCAGCGATATGTTTTGGGTGCGGGGGAGGGTGCTGATTTTCATGGTGATATGGTTTCTCTGGGCATCGAAACCATCATAGTGGCAAAAGTGGAGGATTGGCAAACATATGTATGGATGGGTGATGCCATCGGTGTGCAAAAAGTCATGGAAAACGATGCACTGATCATCTATCGTGTGGATACGGGAGCTAAATCGGAATAAATGCCTTAAATACAAGCTTTTTTGGCGGTTTTTAGCCTCTTTCAACTGATGTCGGCAGGAGCATGATCGAGGGGTTATTTCCACGGGGTAGGCACTTGACAGATTATGCAATGGGTGCTACAATAGCATTAGCTTTAAGAAGGTGTCCTAATAAGGTCATTATTATTGTTATTAATTAAAGAAGATAATTTTATGAAAAAGTATATCGTCATTTCTTTAATCAGCATTTTCGGCCTATCGGCAATCGTGCCGGCTGTTTCTGCCAATTATGGAGAGGATAATAGTTTACTCGGGTATGTCAAAGAATACCAAACTTTAGTTCCTTTAGCGCATGCTAAAGTGAAGCTTTACAAAAAAAGTGGAAAGTTAAAGGATTCTGACAAGACGAATTTACGCGGTAAATACCATTTTTCTGATCTCACAGAAGGAACGTATAAAGTAAAAGTACGAGTGGAAGGATATAGAAATCCAAAGGATATCCGAAAAGATACCGTCTCCAAAACTATAAAGGTGGACGGAAAGGATCGACAGAATTTATATCTTCAAAAAATGTAATTCATTCGAATTTTGAAAAAAGTGTCTCACTTAGGTTAGACACTTTTTGTTTTACTTGGGAGTAAAAAAGTTTTATAATACATACATGCGTAATTTCAAAAAAAAATATCTCCAAGACAAATACATCTTTATTTTTTTGGGAGCGGCGATCATTGCCGTGGGAACTTTTGGTTTTCGAGATCATCTCTATAAGTTGGGACAGACGGAGGATACGGTTGATACATTTGAGGACACGATGCCGGCACAATGTGAAAATGGCGATTGGATCGAATTTCCCGACATGACCGGTGCCAATCAGTATGAAAAATTTCTCGGTAAAGAGAAATTGTCCTATGACGAGGCACATAGCACACTCACAAGTGAGGATGGTACAAAAAACTTTATTACCGATGAGCGATACTCGCTATTCTTTTTTGTGGGTAGAAATGTGCAAATCGATGGGTATAAGTTGAAAAACGGTGAGATCTATGCAAAGAAGGTAAAGTGTATCGGTGCAGAATCTGACAAGAATGCCCTCTACACAAGAAGGAAACTCATGAGCTATATCAAGGAGAATATCAATTCACTGGCTTTGGAACAAGCACCACACGACGTGTGGCAGGTGGAAAATTTTTACTTTGTCAATGATGCGGACCTTTATGTGGAGTATGAGACAGAGGGTTCATTTATGGAGGAGGCACCCTATGATGCACATCTGTGGCTCATTCGTGTGTCTGAATGGAGCGGGGACATCCCTGTCATCAAGACATTGGCATACATCCAGGAAGATCCGGATGATTTTGACAAAAACATCGTGAAGCAAGGGGAGGACATATACAAAAACACAAAGAATATGACAATTTACGAATTTGACGATGAGATGAATCAGTGGGTTTTGCAATAGACGTTAATAGAAATATTCATGAGTTGGATCAGCGAGAGCAAAAAAATAATCAAGAGCGGATCTGTATTTTTTGTTAGTAGTGTCGTGGTCAGTGTTTTGGCGTATGGATTTCATCTCTTTGCCGCGAGGATTTTGGAAGTTGCCGATTATGGGTCATTGCAGACATTGATCTCGTTGCAAAATATCGCTCTTATCCCGATCACGATACTGATCGCGCTTTTGACCAGGACCATGGCAGAATACAAGCATGATCATGCCGAAGAAAAAAGTCTTATCTTGCGAATGGAACTACGGAATTTGTTTTTATTTCCGGGTGTCTTGATCTTGCCAATCCTTTTTTTGATCACGCCTTTTTTGAAATCATTTTTTCACATCGATTCCACGATCGCCTTTGTCCTTTTGTGGATCACTCTGTATCTCACGATCTTTCAGGGTATTGATGGTAGCCTCCTCAATGGGTGGCATAAATTTTTTGAGTCAAATGTGAGCACAGTGACAAACGGGGTGTCAAAATTTGTTTTGGGTTTGTCTCTGATGGCTTTGGGACTGGGCATCGTCGGTGGATTTTTGGGGATCACTATTGGTTTTGCGCTTGGCACATTGATCAATATGTATTTTGTCTCTTCCAAATTTTCTCGTGCAAAAAGTATAGGAAAAAATAATGTGAAAATCTTGCCCATGGATAAAAAGGGTATGATAAAAGCATTTACATATTCTTATCCTGTGATCATGGGGATCATTGCCATTGCTATTTTTTCTAATGTAGATACACTGATCGCCAAACATCATTTTAGTGCTATAGATGCAGGAAGATACGGCGGACTTTTTGTCCTTTCAAAGATCATTTTTTTTGCTGTGAGCAGTCTTTCTGCCATTGTCGTTCCTCTGCTGACGGCAGAAAAGGATGTCAAGAAGAAGAATCGTTATTTTTTATTGATCATGGTCGCAAATCTGTTGATCGCCGGTGTGAGTGTGCTCATTTTTTACATATTTCCGGAGATCGTCATCGGTTTATTGTTCGGTCATGAATATTTGGATATTGCTCCGTATCTGGCTAAATTTGGGCTACTGGCACTTTTTTTGAGCACGCTCAATATCTTTGTCCAGTATTTTATTTCTTTGAAGTACAAAGGTATTCTGGTGGTCATAACGATCATTTCTTTAGGAGAAATCATATTCCTTTGGTTTTTTGGAACAAATTTTATCCAGTTCTTTTTTATCATCCTCATCTCTCTTGGAATCGCCAATGTCATAAGTTGCGGATATTTTTGGAAAAGATCGATCAGTATGGCGTAAGAGAATGGCGGTTGACATCAGAGCGATATTTCCGTATAATGAAATGTTGTTTTTTGATAATCATAAAATATCGGATCATATCATTTATGAGGGGAGAACATGATGAAACTTTTTGGGAATAGAGTATCTGTTTCAAAAGAAGAAATCGAGGATCGGCGGATGTATTTGATCGATGAGTTGGGGATATCGCCGGGAAGCGTGCGCTATTTGGAAAAATATGCGCCGACCTTGTGTGATCTCGTCACTGTGCAAAAACGATATGATCATTTGGTGCGCTTGGGGTTTGCTGATCCGTGTGCATTCATAAACAACAACCCGTTCATTATTATGCGATCATGTGAGAATGTGGCAGAAAAGTTTCATTTGTGGAAAGATGCCATCGCGCAATTTGATCCACATGTTGATATCTATCAACTACTTGATGAACGCTTACAGATCCTAAGTGCTTCATCACGAAAGGCGCGTGTGATCTTCTTGCTCGCAAAACATCTTGCACGTGATGTGAATGCCGATCGTCTGTGCAATATTGTGACACTGAATCTCGAAGACGTCTTGCTCGCGTATATCAACTATACGTGTCAAAACTTTTTTGATCTCTGTGTCAAAGCACGTAAAATGCGCAAAGAGATGAAAGGGAAACCCGTTCATTTCAAACGTGGCATGGTGATGTATATGCGCAAAAAACTTCCACCCGATGTGGAAAGTGCGTATAGAGAATCATTAGAATGATAGGGCCAAACCGTTGACATGTGTTCATGTCAACGGTTTTTCTTTGACGAAGACGGTAAATTTTGATAGAATTGATGCGTGTTTATTTTGCTGTATGTATGCAGGAAATGAATGGTTATTTTATTATGCAAAAAAAGAATATGACACTTTTCCAGAAACTATTTGGTTCAAACGAAAAACAATTAAAGAAATTGCAACCGATCATTGATCGGATCAATGCAATGGAGGAAGCGACAAAAAATTTGTCCGATGAGGGCATTAAAGCCAAAACTGCCGAATTAAAAGCACAATTACGGGATGGAAAAACCTGTGATGACATTTTGCCGGAGGCTTTTGCGCTTGTGCGCGAGGCATCATATCGCGCGATCGGACAGCGACATTATGATGTACAGCTCTTGGGTGGCATCATCCTTCATGAAGGCAAAATCGCAGAGATGAAAACCGGTGAAGGAAAGACTCTCACATCGACATTGCCGATCTATCTCAATGCATTGGAAGGCAAGGGTGTGCATGTAGTGACGGTCAATGATTATCTGGCAAAACGTGACTGTAATTGGATGGGCGCAGTCTATGAAAAGCTGGGTTTGCAAGCGGCGTGCATCACACATGACGGCGGTTTTTTGTATTATGCAAAAACCATTGACACAAATGAAGTGGATATTGAAGTGGAAAATTTGACCGCTGTGTCAAAAAAGGAAGCCTATGACGCGGATATTACATATGGAACGAATAACGAATTCGGTTTTGATTATTTGCGCGACAATATGGCGCAGTCCAAAGAGCAATTATCACAGCGTGGACATCATTACGCGATCGTCGATGAGGTGGACTCGATCCTTATCGATGAAGCGCGTACGCCGCTTATCATCTCGGCACCGGACGCGGAATCAACCAAATTATATGAACAATTTGCCTCTTTCGTCCCACAATTGGTGCGCGATACGGATTATACGGTGGATGAGAAGTTGCGATCTGTCGCGATCACAGATGCGGGCATCGAAAAAGTGGAGAAGACACTCGGTATCGGCAACATCTATGAACAAGGCAAGATCCAATATGTGCATCATTTGGAGCAGTCGCTCAAAGCGGAAACACTTTTTACGCGAGACAAAGATTATATGGTGCGCGATGGCGAGGTGGTGATCATCGATGAATTTACGGGACGTGCACAAGAGGGACGCCGGTACAGCGATGGATTGCATCAAGCGATCGAAGCAAAGGAACATGTCGAGGTGCAAAGAGAATCGCGTACACTTGCGACGATCACGTTTCAAAATTATTTCCGTATGTACAAAAAGTTAGCCGGTATGACGGGTACGGCAAATACAAGCGCGGAGGAATTTCAAAAAGTATACAAACTCGATGTGATCGAGATCCCTACAAACAAAAAAATGATCCGTACGGATCTGCCGGATGTTGTGTACAAAAATGAACGGGGCAAATTTAACGCGATCGTTGCCAAGATCAAAGAACTCAACGAAAACGGACAACCGGTTCTCGTGGGCACGGTGGCGATCGAAAAATCCGAAGCATTGAGTCGCGCACTGGAAAAAGCACGTATCTCACACAGTGTGCTCAATGCCAAATTTCATGAAAAAGAAGCCCAGATCATCGCCGATGCGGGACAGAGAGGATCGGTGACAATTGCAACCAATATGGCGGGACGCGGCACGGATATCAAACTCGGTGACGGTGTGGCGGATCTTGGCGGATTGTATATTATCGGTACGGAACGACACGAAGCGCGACGCATCGACAATCAGTTGCGCGGACGCTCCGGTCGCCAAGGAGATGCAGGGACAACACAATTTTACATTTCTCTGGATGATGAATTGATGCGACGGTTTGGCGGAGATAAGCTCAAAAGTATCATGGAGAAACTCGGTTTGCCGGAAGATCAACCAATTCAAAACGGCATGATCTCCAAACAGATCGAGGGAGCACAATCCAAGATCGAGGGATTTAACTTTGATATCCGCAAACACGTATTGGATTATGATAACGTCGTCAACAAACAACGTGAGATCGTTTATGAGAAACGTCGCAGTACGCTTGAAAGTGCTGATGTAAAGACGCAGATCATGGATCTCTTGCATGAAGAGATCGAAAAGGTGATCAGTATCCATACGACAGGAGAGCGTTATGCGTGGGAAGTGGAGAATATACGCAAGGATATCGTGGGAATGTTTCCTGTGAATGATGATGGGATCAAAAAAGCGGAAAATATCATCAAGGATCACAGCAAGGATGATCGTGAAACAGTGAGTGCGGTCATTGAGCATTTTTTTGCGCTGGCAAAAAACGCATACGGCATGAAAGAAAAGGAAAATGGTGATGTAGCAATGCGTGCAATCGAACGATCGATCCTCTTGCGCACGATCGATCAGCATTGGATGAATCATTTGGATGCGATCGATCATTTGAGGCAGGGCATCGGTCTGCGCGGATATGGACAGCAGGATCCTCTTATCGAATACAAGCGCGAGGCGTTTGATATGTTTTCACAACTTATGGCAAATATTCGCAATACAGTATTGCATACGATCTTTCGTGCAGTCATTGTGCGTCCGGAAGACAGTGCAATGGCACAAATGGCACAGAGCATGGAGTTTGCCGGTGCAGAAAGCAATCCGGCACAATTTGCCGCAGCCGCCGCCCAAGAGGAGAAGAAATTATTGTCCAGTATGCCAAAGATCGAAAAACCGGCACAGAGCGCACATACTGTCGGACGCAATGATGATTGCCCATGTGGCAGTGGCAAAAAATATAAGAAATGTCACGGGAAATAAAATACCCGTCAATCTAAATATACCCCCTCTCCCCTCAAGGGGAGAGGGGGTTATTAGAACATATCTAAACAAGAGGTCTTTTGGGTTTTTTCTATTGGCGAAAAACCCCTCTTGTCATTCCCGTGAAAATTTGCATTGTATGTGGAATAGTTTTGGATTCCCGTCCCCCGATTTCTCGAGGACAAGCTTCACGGGAATGACAAATTGATAAAAGGAAGTTGACAGGAGACAAAATAAGTGCTATAATGAAATCCTGTTCTTAGAAAATAATGCCAAGTGTAAATTTGGTATAAATAACAAAAAACAAGGAGGAAAGTTGTGATGAACGATGTAAAAAAGATCTTTGTCGTGTGCAGCGGAGAGGGATGTGGTAACGTATTGGGCTGTTTTGACAAGTACGGCATCAATCGTATTTGTATTGTCGATTGTGGCAAACAAACACCGCATGGAAAAGAGCAATTTTTCCAGTGCACAGATACAAAGGATCATGTTGAGCAAGGCGATCTCAGTGGTTACAAAATAGAGCTCGATGAAAAGGGCTCTTGTGACCTATGTCCTACTTCAGCTACTGCCAAACTGGATTTGGAGCCGGTAGCGTATATGTCCTCATAAGGTTTTGTTGAGAGTCCTCGTGTATAATTGCGCGAGGACTCTTCTATTTTTATCAAAATTTTTCTATTTTTCAATTCGATGATAAAATAAACAAATGGTCATACGAAAACAATTTCCACGATTCTTGTCACCGTATTGTATTGCACTGGAGAAATCTGTCGGTGCGGTGGTTTTCCGCGTCGAAAATGGAGAAAGGCAGTATCTCGTGATCAAATATCGTAATGGGCATTGGGAATTTCCACGTGGGCACATCGAAGACGATGAAACAGAGATCGATACAATGCGCAGGGAGATCCTGGAAGAGGTCAATGTGACAGAATTGGAGGTTGTCCCCTCATTTCGGGAAAATATTCGTTTTTTTTATACGGCGCAAGGACGGGAAAGAAAGGAGCGTTGTGCGCAAAAAAATTGTATCTTTGTGCATAAGAAAGCAACATTTTATCTTGTCGAGGTACAAGCCCTGGATACGATCGCACTTTCGCATGAACATACGGATTTTGTATGGCTGACATTTCCGGAAGCCTATGAAAAACTGACATTTGCCAATGCGCGGTCCGTCCTCAAAAAAGCGCATCAACATGTATGTTGAGAAGTGATCGTTTGCATTTTAGTGCCGATATAGTACAATAACCGAGAGCTGTGTTTTCTACAAAATTTCCGTATGATGACATGGAAAAAGAAAACGTTTTTTTGAGGTAATTACCTTTTATTTTTTTATATGTTTAGGAAAAACTTACGCAAATTCATCTATGTGATCATTTTTTCAATTGTGATGATCGTGATCGCTTTACCGACAGTAAAATATTTGCCTGAGTCGGTGCAAGGTCGTTTTGAAAAACTGGCGGTTAATTTGGGATTGGATCTGCAAGGAGGATTGCACTTGGAATACAAACTTGATCTTTCCAATGTGCCTGATGAGAAGAAGGGTGAAGCAAAGAATGCTGTGCAAGCGGCGGCAGAACGCAAGGTCAACGCGTACGGTGTCGGTGAGCCGATCGTCTGGCTCTCTGAACGTGGTGCGGAAACGTATTTGATGGTAGAAATCCCGGGTGTAAAAAATATTGAAGATGTAAAGAATGTTATTCAGAAAGCACCACTCTTGGAATTCAAAGAATCAAAGACCGAGGAAGAAATGGCAAAAGAAAAAACGGATATGGACGCGGCAATGGCCGAAACACTTGCGCCGATGAACGAGGAAGCGCATCAAAAGGCGATAGGGGCGTTGGAAAGAGCAAAAAATGGCGAAGACTTTGTCGCGCTAGGAAAGGAATTCAGTCAAAATCCCGATACGGCGACGGGTGAGGAAAATGTGATCGATTTTAAAAAAAGAGCTGATCTACCTACAGAACTTGGCGATGCGCTTTTTTCTGATAACCTAAGTGATGGATCGGTCTATCCCAACCTGATCGAAACCGATCAGGGATGGTTTATCATCAAAAAATTAGAGATGCGCGGTGAAGGTGATGAGCGAGAGGTGAGGGCACAATACATTCCTTTTGGCAAAGTTTCAATACCGGTTGAGCCGTATAAAACAACCGGATTGACGGGAGAATTCCTCGAACGTGCAGACGTGAATATGCAAAATACAATGGGTGGCGGTATTTCTGAGCCAGCCGTCCTTTTGACGTTCAATGGTGAAGGGAAAGATTTGTTTGCAGAGATCACCAAACGCAATCTCGGCAAACCGGTCGCGATCTATCTCGACAATCAGCTCATTTCTGCGCCAACAGTACAAGCAGAGATCGTGGATGGACGTGCGGAGATCACAGGGAACTTTACCGTTACGGAAGCAAAGGAATTGGCGCGACAACTCACTGAGGGCTCGTTGCCTGTGCCCTTTGAACTCGTATCACAGCAAAGTGTTGAAGCAACGCTTGGCGCGGAAGCATTGGCAAAGAGTTTGAAAGCGGGCATGTACGGACTCCTCCTTACGATGATCTTTATGACGCTATATTATCGTCTCTTTGGCTTGATCGCGGCACTTGCCTTGTGTGTCTATACGGGAACTTTAGTGACGATCTTTAAGTTATCCAGCTATACACCCTTGTCAATCACACTCACGCTCGCCGGTATTGCCGGTATCACGTTGTCGATTGGTATGGCGGTGGACGCGAACGTCCTCATCTTTGAGCGTATTCGCGAAGAATTGCGTTTTGGTAAACCGTTGCGACGTGCCATAGCTGAGGGATTCAAGCGTGCATGGCCGTCAATTCGTGACGGCAATGTGTCCACGATCATTACATCGGTGATCCTCATGATGATGGGGACGAGTTTTGTCAAAGGATTTGCGCTCATCCTCATACTTGGTATTGTCGTACACATATTTACAGCAATTGTTTTGGTGCGTATTGTGCTCACATACATTTCCGGGGATTGGCTATCCAATCATTCTTGGCTCATAATGTCTAATAAGAAGAAATAACTATATGATCGATTTTATTGAAAAAAGAAAATATTTCTACGCTTTTTCCGGCACACTTGCTTTTTTGAGTGTGCTTGCAATTGCACTATGGGGCCTTAAATTAGGTATTGACTTTGTGGGTGGCACAGAAATGGAGTTTAAGATCGGTGATGATGTGTCGATCACAAAAGATGTTTTGTGTGCCAAAATTGAGGGTGGGTGTGCGAGTGATTTCACTGTTTTGGAGAGTCAAAGTGAACATGGCAGAAGTATTTTTGTGCGATACAAGAGTTCTGATGAAGTTTTCAATCAAAAGGTGCTTGCCGCAGTCAAAGAAATTGATTCGACGACTGTACAGCTTAAGTCGGATTTTATCGGCGCAATGGTTTCTACACAATTGAAGTCAAATGCCGCAAAAGCGATCCTTTTTTCGATCATTGCGATCCTTTTGTATATCGCATGGGCATTTCGCAAGATCTCAGTGCCGGTATCCTCATGGTATTACGGGATCAGTGCCGTTGTTGCATTGGCACATGATATTCTTATCACGATCGGTGTGTTTGCATTTCTCGGGCATTTTTATGACCATGAGATCGGCGTGCCATTTATCGCGGCATTGTTGACGATTCTGGGATATAGCATCAATGACACGATCGTGGTGTATGATCGTGTGCGTGAAAATATGCTCAAAACACGTGCCGTATCCAATTTTCATGACATGGTCAACAAATCTCTCAATGAGACGTTGGCGCGCTCGATCAATACATCAATGACGGTGATCATCGTGCTTATCCCGATGGTGTTGTTTGGCGGGGAGTCGCTGTTTAATTTTTCATTGGCACTTCTCATTGGCGTGGCGTTCGGGACATATTCATCGATTTTTGTGGCAACTGCGCTTGTGGTGACGATTTACCACATGCAACAAAAATATCGCGAGCAGCAAGCGCGAGCGTAGGTGCATTCTATTTGTAATATATCACAATTCATTATATGGGTATCACAGATTTTTTCAAAAAAAAGGATAAAAAAAAGATCGATCCGATCGAAGCAAAAAAACAAGCAGAAAAGATGCTTGGCGGTAAAATGCCGGAAATCACCGACGCGATGATCGACCAAATGTTGGACGGCTCAATGCCGGGCGTACCAAAGCTTGGTCCCATGCAAAAAATGGCAATTCGCGGACTCAAGAAGATGTCCCCGGAAAAAAGACAAGAGGTGTTTGCCGAGGCATTTGGCAAAATGGGTGGCGCTGATGGAGAAAGCAAAGAAGAAATGGCAAAACAGATCGAGGAAATGCGTGCCGCCGGACAACTCAACTCCAAACAATACAAGATCGCAAAGAAGCGTTTGGGGATCAAATAATTATTTCGTTCCTTCCTTAAACACAAGAGAGGTGTCTATGTTATATCGCATAATGCCGGAGAAGTTCAATCCAAAGTTAGAAGTTGCAGGCGGCTTTATTGAGTGTGGTGGTGAATTCATTTTATTGCATCGGCAAGATCATAAAGCACAAGGAGATACATGGGGGATCCCATCTGGAAAGATTCACGACGGAGAAAATCCGCGTGATGCCGCTTGTCGTGAAACTGCAGAGGAAACTGGCGTGATAATTTCGCGAGACCATATGGGTTATTTTGCAACAGTGTATGTCAGGTATCCTGATTACGATTTTATTTATCATATATTTCACGCCAAAATAAAAAGAAAGGCTGAGATCGAGATAAATAGAAATGAACACAAGGATGCAAAATGGGTCTCACCGCAAGATGCATTGCGCATGCCGTTGATCGGAGATCTTGGTACCTGCATAAAACTTTTTTTTCAAAATACGTAGGACATAAAGAAGTAAAAGTTTTACGTCCAAAACCGATGGCAAAAAGCTATCGGTTTTTTATATAAACACTATTATTATTTCCACAAAATGCATCCAATTTCAATTCTGCGAGTTTACCCCCATGTCATTCCCGTGAAAACGGGAATCTAGAATTCAGAATTATTATACGACAAATATTGATAGTGGATTCCCGTTCCCCGATTTCTCGAGGACAAGCTTCACGGGAATGACAGTTGATCGTATGTAGAAAATTATAGCTATTCGCGGGAATCTACTAGAGTTGACATGATCTGAAAATTATGCTATAATTAACGGTTGAAATTGTTCAACAAATCAATTGTTGTGTTATTTGAAAATATCAAATTTCAATAGGAGAAAGATATGAGAAACTATGCCACCAGCCTTTTTTCATCAAGTGCGGATGTTGTGGCCACAGCGTTGATCTTTGCACTTTCGATGGGGATACTCCTCGTCATCCTAATTACGGGAATACAAAGAAGGAAGTTGCAACGAGAGCGCGATGCCTGTTACATGGTATTAATCGATCAGTTCATCAGAAAAAGAAATCCATTGGCTGATTTGATACTCGCTGAGATTGTGAGGGTCAGTATGACCATTTTAAAAGATGATGGAGAACTGATCAAATATGCCGTAGCAAAGATCCGTGATGCAAAATGTTATCGTATCTTTACTGATAACGGAATTATTTTAGATGAATATCGAATCATGATTGGTGCGATATTGAATATTGGTGCCCAATACAAGAAAGAGGCATCTGCAGTGGAAAGTGCCAATCAGATTTTAATCACGGCGTTTTCAGCTCACTATATTGATATGAGCCAGGGGGTTCAGGCACATCTCAATCGCGCGAGTGACATTTTAATACAAATGTCATCGATGCTGGATAATCTCAAATCAATCTAAACCTCGTCAGCGCCCACTACATGTAAATGTTGGTGGGCGTTATTTTTTTTATAGTACAATTTATGGACGAAAAACTGCTTATCTGGTATGCTATAAATACATTTTATCCGCATTTGCACACATGTTATGGCAGAACTAAAGGGTATTCGCGTGCGATTTGCACCATCACCGACGGGAGAATTACATATCGGGAGTCTCCGTACAACACTGACAAATTTTCTTTTTGCCCGCAAAAATAACGGGACGTTTATCTTGCGCATTGAAGACACGGATCAGAAGCGTTTTGTCGACGGCGCAGTCGAGCGTCTGATCGATTCTTTGACATGGGCGGGTATCACGATCGATGAAGGTGTAAAGATCGATGAAAGCACGGGCGTTGTGATCGAGGATGGTCCGTGCGGGCCATATATTCAATCAAAGAGATTGGCGATCTACCAAGAACACGTTCAACAACTTATCGATAGCAAAAAAGCGTATCATTGCTTTTGCACGTCGGAGCGTTTGCAGGAGATGCGGACATCACAACAGGCGCGCAAAGAATCCCCCAAATACGATCGACACTGCTGTGCGCTCACACAGGAGGAAGTGCAGACAAAACTGGATGCAGGAGAAAAATACGTTGTGCGTTTCAAAATTCCGGAAGGCGTGACGACATTTGACGATCTGATCTTTGGTCATATTGAAGTGAATAATGACACGCTGGATGATCAAGTACTTATGAAATCAGACGGATTTCCCACATATCATTTGGCGGTTGTGGTGGATGATCACTTTATGGAGATCTCACATGTTATCCGTGCGACGGAATGGCTTGCATCGACGCCAAAACATGTCTTGCTCTATGACGCGTTCGGTTGGAAAGAGGATATGCCTGCATTTTGTCACGTTGCGCCGATTCTCAACAAGGATCGCAAAAAACTCTCAAAAAGAGAGGGTAGTGTGAGTGTGCAGGATTTTCGCGACAAGGGGTATCCCAGAGAAGCGCTTATCAATTTCATCGCGCTTTTAGGATGGAATCCCAAGACAGAACAGGAGATCTTTACAATGGATGAACTCATCGCACAATTTGATATCGCAAAGATGAATCGCGCAGGTGGCGTTTTTGATGTCGATCGTCTCAATTGGATCTCTCGTGAACATATCAAACGCATGTCGATCGATGATCTCTATCGCGAAGGTTTACCGTTTTTGGAACAAAAGGATTTTTATAAGAATGTACAGTTGAGCAAACACAAAGAGGACTTCATCAAAAAACTTCTCACCGTAGAACAGGATCGTCTTGATACTTTTGTACAGATCGGTGAGGCAAATCAATTTTTCTTTGCGGATGAAATTGCTGTGGACAAAGATCTATTACGATGGAAAGAGAACGCTGATGTCGACACACAGAATGTTTTAACGCAGGCGCACACGATTCTTGTAAATATCACAGAAGAAGATTGGACGCGAGAAAATCTCGAAAAGCTCCTCATGGACGCCGCGGGAGAAAAACGCGGGGATTTCCTCTGGCCACTGCGCGCGGCACTTACCGGTGAAAAACGTTCACCGAGTCCGTTTGACTGTGCATGGGTACTAGGCAAAGAAGACACAATCGCACGTATCAGCGCAGCGCTTGCTTGTTTTGAATAGTCTTTTTACATGAACATATGAACACGCAACAAGAGCTCGTTGATCATTTGGTTCATAGTGGCGTTTTGGTAACTCCTCGTATCATTGATGCGTTCAGAGATGTTGATCGCAAAGATTTTGTGCTGTCGATATATGATGCACTAGAGATCTATGCAGATCATGCATTGCCAATCGGCTATGGGCAAACGATCTCACAACCGTTTACAGTCGCATTTATGTGTGAAATACTGCAACCACGTGCAGGTGATCATATTTTGGATGTGGGGAGCGGTTCAGGCTGGACAACGACGCTATTGGCACATATCGTGGGGGAAACGGGTGTGGTACGAGGTGTAGAGATCATACCTGAACTTGTATCATTTGGAGCAAAAAATCTTGCAAAATATTACCATAAAAACGCATCAATCATACAAAGCAGTGATGCGTATGGGCTACCGGCATATAAACCGTATGATAGAATTCTTGTATCCGCCGCAGGTACGCATATACCGCAAGAATTGGTTGACCAGCTTTCAGATGATGGGATCTTGGTTATGCCTGTAGAACATGAGATCATTCGCTATAAAAAAGATGGTGGTGACATCGATCGCTATGAAGGATTCTCCTTTGTGCCACTGATCAATCCGTCAAAAAATATTTTATAAAAATTTATGAATACAAAAAAGATAATCATTATGATTGGGCTAGGCATATGCGGTGTTATTATTTTGTCAGTGGTCTACATGGTATTTTTTGGTAAAAATCAATTACAGGAAGAGAGTGTCTTTGTCGTTGGGAAAAACCAGACAGAATTGGAGATCATAGATAAAATGAAAAAACAAGAGTTGATCAAAAACAAAACGATTTTCGTGGTCACGCTCTATCTCAGAGGTAAACATCATGCGATTGCACCTGGCGGGTACAAGATGCAAAAAAATATGACCATGTGGCACGTGATCAATAAGATCACATCTCCTCCCGATATGAAATGGGTCGTCATACGCGAAGGATTGCGGAAAGAACAAATTGGCGAATTGTTGGCGGATACTTTTGGTTGGAGCGAAGAGGACGTTGATAAATGGAATACTGTGTATACAAAGATGGAAATTGACTATCTGGAGGGGACATATTTTCCCGATACTTATCTCATTCCTGTCGATGAAGATGGCCTGGCGGTTGCTAAACGTATGATACGTCGTTTCAATGAGCAATTTGAGCCGTATATCGGTCAATTTGCCGAGCAAAATATCAAGTGGACAACCGGTCTCACAATGGCGTCGATCATTCAACGAGAGGCAGGCGGAAAGGATGACATGCCACTGATCGCCGGGATCTTGTGGAATCGTCTGAAACAAGATATGAATTTGGAGATCGATGCGACTGTCCAATATGCCCGAGGTAAGACAGAGGAAGGTTGGTGGGCTCCAATTACGCCGGAAGACATCACGAGGATCGATTCTCCGTACAATACATATATGTACAAAGGGTTGCCACCGCATCCGATCTCCAATCCGGGCGTGGATGCAATCGATGCTGTCTTGCATCCTACAGAAACGGAATGCTTGTATTATCTCCATGATCGCGATCGAGAGATCCATTGTGCAAAAACATATGAAGAACACAAAGAAAATATTGAGAAATATTTGCAGCGTTTATAAAAACATTTTTCTTTATGTTTTTACGCCTTTCTTTTTATTATTTATTCTGATAGACTTGAGGTGTAAAATTGTACCGCAAAATTTCATAAAAAAGAGGTAAAAAATCGTTTCTTATCAGTAAACGGTATGTTATGGGTAAAGCCATTGGGGTTATGTTTATGTGGTTGATGCTGTCGGTGCATACGGTCACTGCTGCGCCGGCACCTTGGGGATTGGCTTTGAATATGGAAACCAAAGAGTGCGCCGGCTATTGGGCGGGAGATGAGTTTGTGGCCTATCATTTACCGGAGGGATGGAAGGCGTATTATCCAACGTACGATGCAGATAGCAATAGTTTGTGGAGCACAATAACGACCGATGCGGGAGAATGTGCTTTTCAGATGCGCAAAGAGGAGGCATGTTGTATGGAGTTGGGTTATGCATTCGTATCACGCAATATCGGGGAAGGGCACATGGAAAAATTGCGTGATCGGGAAGAATTTCAAAATGCGATGCAAAAACACGGAAATAATTTACCCGTGATTTTTTTTGATGTTTTAATATGTGCAGGCATTTTTACAGTAGTAGGAATTTCTATGAGAAAATCAAAAAACAAAAAAGAACAGCATCTGTAAATATTATAAAATATTATTTTTTAAACATACAATAAATATGAGAAAGAAATTCGCGTACATAGTACTTCTCTTATGTGTTGCACTTGTGACATGTGGCTGTGCCAAAGAAAGAAAAGAAAGCACTGTCCCGGGAGTATCACAGACAGCGCAAGAAACATCTCCCGTGCAAGATGCCTCGAGCACTCCATGCAAAAAAGAAAGTGTGACACTTCCAAATTATGGCGACCCGGGCAAACGTCTCAATAATTGTTTTGTAGAGTATCCCGGAGAGCCAACGCGAGAAGATAAAAGCTATTATATCGTAGAAGATATTTGCGGACAGTTCACCAAGGAGTTTGTGGAAAATGTATCAGGAAAAAGATTGACAAAGATCGCACCTCCGGAAATTGCATCGCTCAATAATTGCACATATTACTTTGATGAAAAAGAATATGTCATGCTAAATCTCGAGTATCTCGCTATCGAAAATCAAAAGACGGGAAATGAATATGCCGGATATACAGTGGCAACAAATGCAAAAATCCCAATGGAGAATTATGTCGTGACGCAAAAAGATGGTGTGATCAATGTTATCTATCTTGTTCTTGGACCACAAAAGTTTATTTCATTGCGACCGAGTTCAAAAAATACGTTTACCACTGATCAATTTGTAGACTTCGCAGTACGTGTCGCCGATGCGATCAAAAATTATAAATGACGAATTCGGTAAAAAAATAATTTTTTAATGAAAAATTTCTATGAAAAAACGTCAATACATTTATCCGCTTGCTGTGATATCTTTGACGGTGCTCTGCGGATGTGCGATTACAACGTCGCCAACACAGAAAGACAAAAATGATGTCACAAATGATCTGACGGATCGTGAAAAGATGGACGATACCACTGCATACAAGAAACTTTATGATCCACCAGAGGGCGGTGATCAAAAAAACATCGGCAAGATCATTTTCGCATCAGATCTCGGCAGTACCACAAATGCGGATTATGACCTGTACACGATAAATCCTGATGGTACAGAGAAGACGCGTCTGACAACAGTTGAAGGCTTCATCGATCACCCTGCATGGTCACCGGAACATTCACGGATCGCATACAGCGCGCATGTGGATGAATATAACACGGAGAAGATCTTTATCATGACTGTCGATGGTAGCGAGAAAAGGCAATTGACTTTTGGCAAAAGTCGCGACAAGTTTCCCACATGGTCCCCGGACGGAAAATATATCGCATACATTGCTTACACGGACAATACGCCAAATTTGTTTGTCTTGGACATCTATGGGGAAAATCAGAAGCAATTGACGTTTGTAGATAAAGGAGAAACAGCTTTGTGGCCAACATGGTCCCCGGATGGAAGCGTGATCGGTTATTCATATAACAAGGCTGGCGATGAGATAGACTTTCGTCTTCGAACCATACGTCCTGACGGCACGGACATGCGAGAGATCATTTCTTCAAACGATCCCGATGTGAGCGATCATGAACCCGCTTGGTCACCGGATGGTAAAACGCTATATTTCCTTTCCAATCGGAGTAGCCAAATGGAAATTTGGAAGATGGACTATGATAAATATTTGCAACTTATCACAACACACGAAGAAATTGATGACAAAAATGTAAACCTTACACAGGTTTCTCATCTGGCAAGTGTCAATGTAAACCCTGATCATCGACCGAGAGTGTCACCGGATGGAAAGAAAATTGTTTTTTATGGTGTTGGTAGCGATTGGCACAATATCGGCACCAATCTCTACATCATAAATGTTGATGGAACGGGTTTGACAAATATTACAAAATCCATTGATGGAAATGAGTGGCCAAATTGGTAATTATTAAATGATAGTATGCATGAAAAAAAGTAAAGCACTACATAAATAATTATAATTAATAATACATAGCTATATGTCTGCGTCACACGACCATAATAATGAAAATGGATCAGAACCTCAAAAAAATATTGTGACGGAACAATCAAAAAAATCCAATAATATACCAAAGATCATCATCGGAATGCTTGTTGTGGTCGTTTTGATCCTTGTTGGTGCACTCTTTTTTGTTATATTGAAAAATAACGCGACTGATAAAAATGATAAAGCACCTGACGTGCAATCATCGGAAAATACGGCTACATCACCAAGTATGGAGAATGTCGCACCACCTGCAGTTGTACCAAGCGAATCAACAGATTCTACTACTGGCACACCTGTTACAACACCATCAGATATTTCTTCTGAGGCGACACAGGTTAAGAAATATCCTGATTTATATATTGAAAAATACGAATTTAATGAGGATCCAATCATGGGCGAGGAGTTCACTGTCAAAGTTAAGATTGGCAATAAGGGGACGGCAAATGCGGAGGATTTTCATTGGGCATGGTATGCGACCACAAATGACAAGGAATGTGAAGGTAAGGTTGATAGTTTGGCAGTTGGAGAGACAATAAAAGTTGAGTGCACATATACTTATGCCGGCTGGTCTCTTTACACTACACAGGTGGTTGTAGATTCTAAATCAGAGATCTATGAAAGCAACGAGAGTAACAACACAGCAACAAAACAAATTACACCGATCCATGATACGGCAAAAGCAGATTTATATATCAATGAATACAAATTTAATCATCCGCCAAAATCCGGAGAAGCTTTTACTGTAAGCATATCTATATATAATCAAGGCAATGCGGCATCCGGTTCATTTTGGTGGGAATGGTGGCCGACGTCGTTTGGCAAAGCATGTCGTGTTAAGGTGGATAACATTGTGGCACACGGAGGGAAAACGGTAACGTGTACATATACGTATGCAAGTTGGTCGACGTATGAAACAAAAGCAGTCGCAGATGCTGACAATGATGTGGCCGAAAGCAATGAGAGCAATAATGAGTATTCATAAGATGTCATACCAATCCATTAGTCGTGATTACAGGACTTCTCCGTGTATTTTTCTACGAATTATTTACATATGATGGGATATTTCATAGAGTAGTTTTTGTTTGACATGTGACTGATTTTTTGATACAGTGCGCCTATATTAAATAACAAATATCTGTTATATAACATGTTCTTACAACGATCAAAAAACTCAAGGAGATAGAAACTGTGAAAAAATACTTGTACATCTTGGATTGTGACGGTCCTTTGCGATCGGTATCATGGCAATTGATCTATGATTCTTATATGCCGATCAGCGAACGTTTTGACATTGATTTTGGTGCACTGTGTCCCGATCTTGTGGCACTCAAGGAATGGTTCGATCATGATTGGAAAAATAATCTCATGCGCATGGGTATTATTACAGAGAGGGATATGCAAGAGGCAGTGAGAATTTTTCATGACCATTATGATCAAAACACGCACACATTTCCATGGGTTGCAGAGAAAACGGAACAAATGAGTATCCATGGACATGTTGCTGTGCTTTCCAATAGCTCAACAGCAAGCATCATGCAATCACTCAATGGTGTCAAAAGACACATTGCTATGATTGCCGGCCATGATTCTGTCCCACGATCAAAACCGCACCCTGATGGTATTCACCAAATCATTGACGCGTTGAATGCAGATCCTGCATACGCAGTTATGATTGGAGATACCAATGCCGATATTGATGCAGGCAAAAAGGCGGGTATACGCACTGTCGCCGTATCGTGGGGACTCAGTGATACACCGGAAGCATTGCGCGCTCTTGGAGCGGATCAGATCATAACTAATCCAGAAGAGTTTTTGTCACTATGGTGATTGATCTTTTTTGAAAAACGTCCAGTTGGTTAAATACCGATTGGACGTTTTTATTTCTTTATGACAGTGTGGAATTACAAAAGAGGGAAGGGATCGTGAAATTTTCTTCAAAAATGGTGTCTACCATGATGTGATCACCTTCGGCCTCCTGCAACGAGAATATCTGAAGAAATAATTATTTCACATTTAAAAAAAGACCTGTGAGTGAAACATTCGCAGGTCTTTTCTTTTTTGTCATTCACTATGCACAGGGAAGAGATCTTTCAATTCCCTAGTTTACTTTACGAAAACTCACTGTGTATATCGGTTCATATAATGCATCATACTCATCGCGCACCTCCACGGTTTCCCCATCCATCATCGTCGAGAGGGAAATGTCAGAGATCATTTCTTGTAATGCCTTTACTTCGCCTTTTAATTCCTCCATGCGTTCCCATCGTGAACCCATGTCACGCTGTGCACTGAGCTCATGCTGTTTTTTGATCTCTCTGATGTCATTTGCTTTCTCAAGAACTGTTTGGTATTCGGCATCTTGTGCGAGGACATCTTTGAATTCTTTACGGATTTCCTTCATTTCTTTTTTGATGCTCTGAAATTCACTGAATACTTCTTGGACATCTTTCATGATATTTTTTGTTTAATTGATTAGTATAAAACAGAGCTAATTCTATCATAAATTTCACAAATTGACAAAATGTTACTTTTGTACTATAATAGGCGCTACAGTATAAATTTCCCGTTCTTTTCTTATCTTAATTTTTGCCAAAAAGGAGAGCAAAATTTATGAAAAAAATCAGCGTAGTATCATTTCTTGTTTTGATGTTTTTCTTTTTTTTGAAAGCATCATCCAGCTTCGCCGTGCAAGAGATCGTTTCCACATGCAAGGACGGCAATTTGTCTGTGTATGTAACATATCCCGTAATTGACACCGTTGGTCCGGGGTTTGGTTCGCAAGCTGTGGATCGCCCACAACAGCTAGGCACTGTTGTACGTCATGCATGTTATGATCCGGCAGAAAAACGAATCACAGCATGGCGTCAAGGCAAATACGGCGTTCACGCACATTATGGCGGGGATGAAGAGGAGCTACCGGAGATTCTCTCCGCGAAGTATGGCATCAATGCCAAGAAAGATCACATTGTTTTTGAAACAAAAACAGTGATCAGTCTCCCGGAAGGGAAGGTGGTCTCTTCGGAAGACCTCCAACTCTATTATTTTGAAAAAGAAAACAAGAACAAGATCAAGATAATAGCACTTACAATACGCTAAAAATTTTTTTTTGCATAAAACTGTTCGGTTCACAATGTGATCGAACAGTTTTTCTTTTTTCAAATTTCTTGGTGGCACAGTCACCAGACAGACTTTATGTCGCACAATGTAGAGCATCTATTTTGGATTTGTAGAAGGGAATTTCTATGTGTGATGTGTAAAAATTTTCGTGTCAGTAATTTATTATGAGAAAATTATCTTTCTGCTATGCAAATAATATCCTCTTGTCTTTTTATTTTTAGATTTTTTTATAATTTATATTTATAAAATAATTTTACAAATATAAAATATTCACGCATGTAAGTAAATAATAATATTTATTATAATGCACGGGATAAAAATATTATTGGAAAAATTTAGCATGAAGAAAAAAGCAAAGATTAGGCCGGAGAGATTCAATATGTGTTATTCTATGTAAAATAGCATATAAACATACAATATATAGATATAATAGATAGTATAAATATGATTACATACCGCATGGTGTGCTTTACTGGAATCTCCCGTGGTATGTACATATCACTCGCTCTATGTCGCACAATGAAGAGTCAGCTTTTTGCGAGAGGAGAGGAGTGATATTGGATTATAAACAATGCAGGACATACAATATCATATGCCTATAGATTATATAGACATGATGGGTGCATGATTTCGGTCATGATAACCATCGACCTGCGAGATCTTTCAAAACCATATAGTATACTTATGGTAAAAATATATGAAATCAAGAGCGGATAGTTATAATCAAGGAGGTTTTGTAAATTTGTTGTATGGAAAGAGAATAGTATGATCATTAGCGTAATGATGGCATCATAGCTTTGATGTGTGCGATTTTAATATAATAAAGGAAACTAGTAACATTGATACGAATATGATGCTATGTCGCATAATATACATTGTGCGACGTAGTATATAGAAAGACCCTATTTGGACAATCCTCCTCCAATACCTCAGTGAACGATCAGACTTTGTAATATTTTTTATAAAAGATTTATTTATGCAGATTTCCTCACTCTTTCTCTGCCTCTGCGGTGTGATGAACATCATAAAACAAAAAGGAGATTATTATCCCCCTACCGCATGCAATTTATTTTAGACAATGTATTTATTGCATGCGTTATGATGTTTTACTTTTCAAAAGAGTTTGTTGTGTGGTTGTCTTTTTTTGTTATAGTACATTTTTGATTCAAAAGAGTATACATATCATACCCATTAATTAATTTAAAACTCCCCTTCCCTTCAAAAAAGTTATCCACAGTTGTCAAATATCAAAAACCGTCAAAGGGTCATGACGGTTTTTTGGTGAAATTTTTTGGTCAGTTATTTTTGATCAATGTTCCTTCAAATTTTTCTCCGTTAAGATATGCGCGTATATTATCAAAATTTGTCCCCTTTAATGTCACCGCTTCCAAATCTTCCTTTTCTGCAAATTTTGCTGCGACAGGATCAAATGGTGCATTCATGCCAGGTATCCAGACGTCGGTTGTCATTTCGCGATATTGTGCCCAAGACATCTCCTCGATCTTTTGGGCATCAGGAAATTCCTTGGGGTCTTTATCATAGACATAATCAATGTTGGAAAGGTTAACAACTTTTTTGATCCCGAGATATCGTGCAAGAAGAGCGGAATCATAATCTGTGGAAAATCCCGGCTTCCATCCTGCGGCGATCATGACCGATTGGGTACATTGATGAAAGTCTTCCAGATCATGGGGATTGGTATTGATACGCGGATGTGCCACATCGCGAAATATTGTGCGAATGAGATGGGCGTTTAAACGTGTGGAATGAATGCCCAACCAATCCTTATCTTCGTCGTTCACATCTTGCAATATCTCTTGTGCCGCTTGCGCATAGCGACGTGCCGTCTTGCCTCCTCCGGTGATAAAAACAAAACGTTGCTGTTGTTCGGTAATTTGCTGCATAATCAGAGCGCGAAAGTCTTTCAAAAATTCTATATTGATATCATCAGGAACGATCAAAGATCCGCCAAGGTTCACAATAAAGGTTTTTTTTGCATCCATATTTTTTTGCATTATTTTATTATTTTTTATAAATTTTGTGTCATTATTATTTGCATGAGGTTGACTTGGTGTATCCTTTTTCAATAGCATTTTGATCGGAACGGAAACACCGCAGATTCTCGGGGTCGATCTTTGTAGCATAGGAACAATCCGGCGGATAATATTTTGTACCCTTGACACTTCCGACATAGACACAATCTTCGGGGCGCATGGCATTTGTTGAATCAGAGGAGTTTTTTTTCACAATGATCGGGTCTTGTGTGGCACGGAAAACCGTTATGGGCCGTTGAGCTGTTTGTGCTCCGGTAAACCACCCGAAAACATAGCACAATAAACCAACGACAACCATACCACTTATTGTCATAATAGCACTTTCATGGTCAAAAAACCATGTGCGGATCTTTTGGAGATATTTTCTCATAATCATTGACAATCTCAACCTTCTCGATTATACTAGCATAGTATATAAATTTGTAAAAGACGGGAAATTCCCTTTTACTTTTAATCGTATAATATTCAATTATGGCACATAGAAAAGCCGGCGGTTCCACAAGACTTGGCCGTGATTCAGAATCTAAACGTCTTGGAGTAAAGATCTATGGCTCACAAAAAGTTAGTGCGGGCAATGTGATCGTGCGTCAACGTGGCACAAAAATTCATCCGGGAGAAAACGTTGCCCGTGGTGAAGATGATACTATTTATGCAAAGAAATCCGGCATAGTTAAATTCATCGACAAAAAAGTTAAGGATTTTACCGGAAAACTCAAAAAGAGAAAATTCGTCAGTGTTGTGACAAAATAGTAACGATCAAAATCTTTCAAAAATACCCTGCCGGAATTGGCAGGGTATTTTTTATTTGGGTGTTATTTTTTTGATACGAGAACGAATGGCACCTTCTTGTCGTCCAAATATCTTCGCAATCGTTTTGATACTTTGGTGTTTTTTGATACATGCTAAAAGTCTCTTATCATCTTCCGGTTTCCATGGTTTACCTGCGTGAGGATACATATTTTGTGAATTTTGATGTGATTTTTTCTCTGATGAAGATGTGATTTTTTTATCCGGTTTCGCATGTATTAAAACTTTTTTCTTTTTCATCTCTTCCTGTTCAAGGGTGGCAGAAATATTTTGAAAAACATGGTCTTTTTTGAAAATGGTAGGATCGACTTGCAGAGCAATATCATTTATACCCAAGAGCGTAATATCTCGTAATGTGCGTACACGAGAAAGAGCTACATAACCCATACCGTACTCAAAACACTTTTTCAGGTCAATCTCTGCAGCATCAAGCGTCATACCTTGGCTTTTGTGTATTGTGATCGCCCATGCTAAGCGTAGAGGCAGTTGTTTGATTTGTGCTAGTTCCTCGCCATCTTCTTCAATGAGCCATTTTTCCGGGGAGACCCTGATCTCTTCTCCGTGTAAAGTTTTTACAATCGGAAAACGATCCTCATCAAAATCAATGACTGTGCCAATCGTACCATTGACATATCCTTGATCGAAATTATTGCGCACAAACATCACAAGTGCGCCTTTTTTGAGAATGAGCTCTTCCGGAGCGAGGCATCCATTTTTGATCGCCTCGACTAATTTTTCATTACCATCCGATACCATCCGATACAAAAAGGACTTTTCTTTGATTTTATGCAATTCGTGATTATTTACCCTATCAACATCAATATTGTGCGTAAAAAGTTTCGTGCGTTCTTGGGCGCTATCTATTTTTTGATTAGTGGCTTTTTTGAGCAAAAGGTGTGTTTTTTCTGTTACACACTTCCCTCTTATATCAGACAAGACACGCGAGAGAGCATCTTCTTTTTGTCGATATTGCTCTGATAAGTAACAAACTTTTAAATCCATTTCTTTCCAGCTCTGTGATTGATCGATGAATTGTACGGTCGTCCCGGCGTTTTTTCGTACAGGAGGCAATTGAAAAAAATCACCAGACAAAATGATCTGCATGCCTCCGAATGATTTTACATTTTCCCGTGCACTGCGTAAGATTTTATTGATCAGATCGATCTGGTACGCATGTAGCATGGAAATCTCATCAATGATGAGCACGTCAGTCTTTGTGAGACGCTTGTGCACAAGGGGATTTCTGATGATCTTTTTTATTTCTTTTTCGCTCAGATCTTCTTTTATGCCAATGCCCGACCATGAGTGGATCGTACGACCACCAATATGTGTTGCGGCAATACCTGTAGAAGCTGTAACGGCATAGGAAATGCGGTTTTGTTTTAAATAACCAATGTATGCATTAAGCAAAAATGTTTTGCCACTGCCTGCCGGTCCAGTTAAAAAGACATTATGCCCTCTTTTCAATATATTCAATGCAAGATCCTGTTTCATATAATGTAAAAATGCGGGCAGTAGTGGTGCAATGGCAAAAACCCTGTGTCATTATCGAATGCATACCCTTTTTAATTGACGTTTATTTTTTATTTTTTGCTGCTTTGACGAAAGCCATGAAAAGCGGATGTGGTCGTAATGGTGCGGATTGAAATTCCGGATGGAATTGCGTAGCAACAAAAAACGGATGTACAGACTGGGGCAGTTCCATGATCTCCATAAGGATCCCATCTGGTGATGTAGCAGGAAAAATAATTCCTGCATCGATCAATCGTGGGACATACGCAGGATTTACCTCATAGCGATGTCGGTGTCTTTCACTGATCTCTTTGGATTTGTATGCTCTGTATGCGATTGTGGATTTATTTTTGATGATCGCAGGATATGCACCGAGTCGATTAGAGCCACCAAAATCTTTTTTGAGAAGTTTTTTCTTTTGTTCAGGCATAATATCGATCACGAGATCTTTTGCTTGAGGATTGATCTCTGCCGTATGAGCATCCTTCAGTCCAAGAACGTGGCGTGCATATTCGATCACTGCGATCTGCATGCCATAACACAATCCAAAATAAGGGATTTTATTCTCACGACAATACTGTGCAACGCTGATCTTCCCTTCTATGCCACGCGAGCCATAGCCACCAGGCACAACGATGCCATCATAATTTTTGAGTTGCTGAAGAAGTTCCGGGGTTTTTTCATATGCGGTACTGTCGAGCCACGCCAATTCCGGTTTGCAACCATTGTGGATGGCTGCATGCTTGATCGCTTCAATTACACTGATATAGGCGTCAGAAAGCACAAAATCACCGGTTTCAAAATACTTGCCCACAATGCCGATTTTTACAGGTTTTTTTGCACTTTCGATTTTTTGTACAAATGTGTTCCATTCCTTCATATCCGTTTTGCGCGGTGTGAGGCCGAGTTTTTTCAAAACGATGCTACTGAGATTATCTTTTTCAAAATTGATCGGCACATGATAAATACTTTCAACATCCGGCGCACTGATCACACTTTTTTTATCCACGCTACAACTCATGGCGATCTTTTCTTTTCGTTTGTCATCAAGTGGCACTTCAGATCGTGCTACGATGATATCCGGTTGGATGCCGGCACCATTCAAAGTGCGTGCTGCGTATTGAGTTGGTTTTGTCTTCATCTCCCCAACCTTGCTTGGTAGCGGGACATAACTTACCAACACAAAAAGAACATCGCGAGGATATTTCAGTTTCATCATGCGTGCCGCTTCCAGGAACAAAATATTTTGATATTCACCAATCGTACCGCCAATTTCCGTGATAATGATTTCGGCATTTTCCCTTTTGGCTGCTTTTTCTATGCGGTCAATGATCTCTAATGGAATATGCGGTACAACCTCAACACATTTGCCGTGATAGTCGCCACGACGCTCACGTTCAATCACGGACTGATATACACGCCCTGTGGTCATATAGTTGGTACGAGGTAAAGATATGCCCAAAAAACGTTCATAATTCCCCATATCTTGATCGGTTTCATCACCATCTGCAAGTACAAATACCTCGCCATGCTCTGTGGGATTCATTGTCCCGGCATCAACATTGATATAGGGATCAACCTTTAGTGCTGTCACCGAAAAACCACGTGATTGCACGATTTTGGCGATTGAAGATGCTGTGATTCCTTTCCCTACGCCACTCATTACACCGCCTACGACAAAAATATATTTCTTTCTATTTTTTTTCTTCATATTAATTATATTAAAAATTGCATTTACACAGACAAAGAGTTGCTCCCCCGAAAAGAAACAACTCTGTGTTGTTATAAATGTATGATGTTGAAATAAACTATTTACTTGCAACCGTAACAATTACTCCAGCAGAAATATCATATCCATAATCGATGCGCACCTCACATGTTGTCAATTCTTTGATCGCAGTTTTTAGAAGAACGCTTTTTTCACTGATCTGCACACCTAATTGTTCACCAATTGCTGTGGCAATATCTTTTTGTGTCACAGAACCGAACAATTTGTCGCCTTTTGCTTGTGCGTAAACAGTAACTTTCTTTTTATCGATCTTTTTTGCATCTTCACGCAGACGCTCTTTCATTGCGTCAAATTCTTTTTGCCTCTTTATCTCATCACGTTTTACTGCTGCAATCACTTGCTCTGTGGCCGGCTTCGCGATTTTTTGTGGGATAAGACTGTTAAAAGCAAAACCGTCAGAGACTGTAACGAGGTCACCTTTTTTTCCGAGCTTCTTATTGTCTTGTAATAATATCATTTTCATCCTTTTGGTATTATACATGAGTTGTTTTTTTCATGCAAGAATCAACATGAACGACATATACCATTGTAAAATATGCCGTTAGCGCCTTAAAAAATTCGATGTCATTTCCCGCTTTTTCGCTATATGGAAGAGCGATACATGTGCGCAAACTCTGATTTTGTGCATCAGAGTACACAAAGAGAATATCTTTATGACGATAGCTTCGCGTTTGTGTTTCTTTGCAAAAAAGCGCATCCGGCAAATGTTTGAAATTATTCGTTCCATTGATCTTCCCCAAAGATTTCTTATCTTCAAGAGACAGGAAACGAAATGAAAAGATGTTTGTATAGGGCAACAATGCCATGGCGCGTGTTACGGCACTGCTATAATCGTCGGCATTCATGTGAGAAAGGTCAGAAAAAATTTCGTACATAATGTCCGTGCGACGATTGCTGTGCCCGATGTATGAATATGACTCGGATAGATCCTTTTGCGCTCTGGCAAATAATCTCTGCAAACGTACACGATCACGCAATGTCTGAAAAACTTGATAATCACGCATTCTATAGATGGTAAAACTTACAATTCCCGCAAGAAGCAAAATCAATGCTTCCACATCATCCTCTGAAAAAAACCACACGCCATGCAATACCATATACGGTGTCGCCACGATGACGACAAATATTGCGAGATAGAGAAAAAACATGATTTTATATATTTTTTAATGATTTAATATATTTTTTTAGACGATCCTTGATTTCTGGATGGTGTAATCCCATTTGAATTGTCGCTTGTACGAAACCGAATTTATCACCACAATCATAGCGCGTGCCATCCACCTCATAACCGTAAATTGGTCGATTATTTTCGATCATGCGCACAAAGGCATTGGCGAGACGAATTTCTCCCTTATCGTTGACCGATTCTTCCAATTTATCAAATATCTCCGGTGTAATAATATACTTCCCCACTGCGATCAAATTTGATGGTGCATCTTGAGTCTTTGGTTTTTCGACAAACCGACGAATTTCAAAAAGTCGATCATCGATTTTTACGGGATCCACAACGCCAAAACGGTGTACATCTTCGTCCGGCACGGTACATAAGGCAATGACCGGATCAGTGTATTTTTCAAAGACGTCGATCAATTGTTTGATTGCGGGGATTTTTCCATCAATGATATCATCGCCAAAAAGAACGGCAACAGACTCATCGGGATGCACGAGATGCCGTGCGCATAAAACCGCATGTCCATCTCCCAATGGTTCCGGTTGTCGTACATAACTAAATTTTGCGAGACCGGAAATTTTACGCACGGCGTCCAATAAATCATGCTTGTCTTTTTCTACAAGTGTACGTTCCAATTCAAATGATGTATCAAAGTGATCTTCTATTGCACGCTTGCCACGACCAGTGACAAATATGATCTCTTCGATACCGGAAGCGACTGCTTCTTCTACCAAATATTGAATCACCGGCTTATCAACAATCGGTAACATTTCTTTTGGTTGTGCTTTGGTTGCTGGCAAGAAACGTGTTCCAAAACCTGCAACCGGTAATATGGCTTTTGTGATCCTTTTCATAAAATATGTGTATTGCTGTTAAATTTTACTCTATTGTAGTAAGAAAAAAGCGATCGTGCAACTATTGTTGCCAGATCGCTCAGAAAAATCAATCTATATCACGACATGCATGCAATTGCGCCTTGCCGATCGCTTTATTGCGGTCAAAGCCTTTGTGTAGCGCTTCCAAAAGAATTGGGTCGAACTTTTCTACAAACCCTTTCTTGATCGCAAGAACATTTGCCTCGTGCCATGATTCGATTGTTCCTGCATCCAACCATTCACCCGCGATCTCATGCAATTGCAGAGTACCTTTCTGTAGATAATAATTGTGCAGATCAACAATTTCGTACTCTCCGCGCTCTGATGGCGTGAGAGTTTTCGCCACGTTAATCACGTCATTATCATAAATGTATGCTCCGGGAATTGCGAGACTGCTTTCCGGTTTGATGGGTTTTTCTACGATGTTTGTGACAATGCCCTTTTTGTTCACTGTCGCAACAGCAAACCGTTCCGGATCCGGCACTTTTTTGGCAAAAATACAGCCACCTTTGCGAAATTTTTTGACTGCATCAGCAATTGCCTCCACATCCTCAAAAATATTATCTCCCAGGATCATCGTCACATTATCTTCCCCGATGAACGGTGCACCAATTGTGAATGCTTCCGGTAATCCGGCGGGAATCTGCTGGACGGATGAAAAGATGGATATGCCATATGGACGTAAAAGTGGTTCAAGCATGTTTACAAAACTGCCACTGTGTTGCGGTGATGTGATGATGAGAATATCCTTAATGCCTGCCTTGAGCAACACATTGAGCGGATGAAAAATCATCGGCACACGACCGACCGGCAACATCTGTTTTGATGTTTGATCTGTGAGAGGCCACAATCGCGACCCTGTTCCTCCGGCTAATATAATACCTTTCATTTGCACCTTCCTTTTGGATTTTTTGATGGTTTTTTTCTTCATATAAAGAACGTTTAATCAGATTAAACAAATATTGGTAAAAAATCAAGTGTAGAGAGGAAATTTTTTGCAAAGTGCGCGTACCTCTTTGTGGATACGTATACTAAGTGCCTTGTTTGCATGATCATTGCATACATCATTGATCCACTGCGCAATCATGATCATTTCTTTTTCCTTCATGCCACGCGTTGTGATCGCTTGAACACCGAGCCGAATACCACTTGGGTCAAATGGACTGCGTGAATCATCAGGGACCATATTCTTGTTAAGTGTAATACCCACAGCATCGAGAGCGACCTCCGCTTGTTTACCGGTAATATTTTTACTTTTTAGTATATCAATGAGCAGGAGATGGTTTTCCGTTTTCCCAAAACAAATATGAAAACCGTGTTTTTTTAATTCCCTTTCCATCACTTTTGCATTGAGAAGAATCTGTTGTGCGTATTTTTTGAAAGATGGCTTGAGAGCTTCTCCAAGCGCAACGGCTTTTGCTGCGGTGTTGTTCATGTGTGGGCCACCTTGAAATCCCGGAAATGTTGCTTTGTCGATCGCTTGCGCAAACTTTTTTTTGCACAGGATCATGCCACCACGCGGTCCGCGCAATGTTTTATGTGTCGTCGTCGTCACCACATCACACACACGTACAGGATTTGGGATCACGCCTCCGGCGACCAGTCCGGCGATATGTGCCATGTCCATCATAAGGACGGCACCAACTTCATCGGCGATCTTGCGAAATTTTGTATAAGATAAATTGCGCGAATACGCAGAAAATCCCGCGAGAAGCATTTTTGGTTTGTGTTCAATCGCCAATGCGCGCAATTTTTCATAATCGATCGTGCCGTCTTTTTCTGTTTTGTAACGGATGAAATTATAGATCTTTGCCGGAAGTGTCACAGGATGTCCATGCGTCAGATGTCCGCCATGACCGAGATCCATGCCCAACACTGTATCGCCCGGTTCCAATAGTGCGCTGTATACGATCATATTTGCCGGTGCACCGGAGTGTGGTTGCACATTGACATGCTCGGCGCCAAAAAGTTTTTTGGCACGATCGATTGCGAGATTTTCAATTTTATCAGTAAACTCTTGTCCGCCATAATATCGTTTACCGGGATACCCTTCGGAATATTTGTTGGTCATCACACTTCCCAATGCCTCCAAAACCGCCGGAGATACATAGTTTTCCGACGCAATGAGCTCCAAACCCTCTTGCTGTCTCTTCAACTCATCGTGAATGATCTTATATACGGTCTTATCTTTCTTTTGTAATATGCTCATAAGGTGTTTTGAATAATCGATCTAAAAACTCTCACAATTATCATCATACAACCATCACACCAATCTGTAAAATAGCGCCACAATCACTTGTTTTGTCAATATTTACACACAACGACAGATTCTGTAGACTTCTTACAATATCGTTACTTTAACAAATTGATGCCAACCTTTAATCAAAAACGACAAGGAGAATAGGATGAATGATCAAGTGAAAATATTTGACCACGATGGTTGTATTGATAAAAAAATTGTCGGAAGATTTTTTGATTTCGTATGTAACACTTTCCCTAAAAAAACAAGGGGGGGCGTAGCGGAAAGAACTTAAGGGTAATTCAGCATATGCAACACCAATTTTTAAGGGACAAGTCCGGATAAAAAGAGATGACCTTGATTCTTTTGCCAAAAAAAATAATACTTCGGCAGAAAATCTCATGATCCAGTTTCATGCAAGTTCCAATTCCGCACCGCAAAGCACAGGAGGATCAAAAGAAACTCGTTCAAAGTTCCTTGCCGGATTACAGGCTTTGCTTTTTGCAAAAAATCCCCATATGAAAGATGGTCGTGTGTTTTGCGGAAAACTCAATGAGGGATCACCTGCCAATGGACAAAATCACTATGAAAGATTTTTGGCAGATGGCACAATGCCGGCATTTTGGCTTGATCTGATTGTGGATCCAAATAAGCGTGAGGCATTCACTGCGCAATACATGTCGCAAGAAAAAGATCCTGAAAAATCATCCGATGCATTACCCCATGCTTCTGAGCCGTCTGCAAACCAGGTAAAGATCATCACAAAATTTTGTGAACTACCGCAGGAATTCATCGATCCATGCTTTGGAAAAAATATTTCCTGCGCACGTGAAAGAAATCCTGTTACAAAAATCTAAAAACGAAACATGATCACAGTCGTCAAATGACAGCTGTGATCATTTTTATTTACGATCAATATGCGTAATTACCGTCGCACTGTTATATCGTCATCTTTTTCAAGTGCCTCAATAATGTACATGATCTGCACATCCACCTCCTCGGAGGCAAGTGTACGATCATCTGCTCCAAAAATAATATGAAATGCGAGTGAGCGCTCTTCTGTTTCTGCATTGTCATAAATATCAAAGACATCCACATCTTTGATGTTGGTGCCACCGGACGCATAAATGACCCGTTCTATATCCGCCACACGCGTGTATTGAGGTACGAGCAGAGAGAGATCACGTGTTACGATTGGATATTTGACAAGTGGTGCATAAAAGTTTTCTGCACGCATTTCCTGAAAAATTTGCACAATATTCAACTCACCCACAGCAACGCGGTCTCTTTTGATCCCATAAAACTTCTGTGTCTTTTTTGCAACTTCACCAACCCATCCCAACGCCTTTCCTTCTGTTGTACGCACGAGTGCGCGTCTCGACGGATGCAAATTTGGTATATGTTCTTCATTCTCATCAAACACATCGTCAAAATAGATTTCGCCGATATTGCATAGTGTGCAAATGTTTTCTATCAAACCTTTTATTTCATAAAACTGGGATCCGTCAATTTCCCGCGATGCAACGGCAAAACCGAGAACTAATTTTTCATCCGGCAACACATGTTTTGTAGGATCATAGATGCGTCCAATGTCACACAACCTGATCTCCGGGAAATAACTCAGGTTTTTTTTGATCGCACGGCATAGTTCTGGCATAAGCGATCGTCGCATGACCGCATGTTCCGGTGTGAGTGGATTGAGCACTGCAACGTGATTTTCATCATTCAAGCCAATCGCTTTTGCATCCTCGCGTGCATAAAACGAATATCCCTTGATCTCATCAAAACCGCTCGCAATGCATGCATCCATAAGCGTACGTTCACATTGTCGCAATTCATTTTTTTTCGGTGTTGAAATGTTTTCCTGCAGTGGTTTTTTTGTGATTTTCTCATAACCATAGACGCGTCCGATCTCTTCGATCAGATCTTCTTGTGTTGTGAGATCACGGCGGATCGTCGGCACAGTTACTACAAGTGTATCATTTTTCTCAGTCGTTTGGATTTGCATGCCAAGTCGCACCAAAATATCTGTTATTGTTTCTTCCGCAACATCTGCACCGAGTAATTTGCTCACCATCGATAATGACAGTTCGATGCCCCATTCCTTGACCGGGAGAGGATAAATGTCGCGTACTGCGACTACATGTGCGTGACACACCTCTGATAATAGCGCTACGGCTCGCTCTGTGGCATATGCGGTCAAATTTGGATCAATATCACGCTCATAGCGAAAAGCTGCATCAGTGAGGAGATTGTGCCGTCTCTGTGTATAGCGAATTGTCGGCGCATCAAATGACGCGCTTTCCAAAACGATCTCTGAGGTTGCTTCTGTGATCCCGCTTTCTTTTCCGCCCATGACACCGGCTATGGCAATCGGACGGACTCCATCCGTGATCACCATATCATCCTGCGTCAACGTTTTTTCTGTATCATCCAAAAGCATGATCTTTTCTCCTTCCTGCGCCTGACGTACAAGAATTTTTTTCACATGATCTGCAGAAAACGCATGGAGAGGTTGTCCGGTCTCCAACATCACATAATTGGTAATATCTACAACAGCATTAATTGATTTAACCCCACAAACACGCAATCGATCCACGATCCACTGGGGTGTCTCTCGGTTTTGTACACCATCCATTGCAACGGCGATATAACGATTACACTTTTTTGTATCGATCGTAACATCATACTGTGTTGCCACATCCGGCACAATGCCATTCAACACGATCGGGGACTTCCCTTCCAGTGCTCTAATTTCATTGGCTATGCCAATATGCGACAGACAATCATGCCCGCGATTTGGCAATATTTTGATGTCAATTACAGCATCATTGCGTCCTGTGTATTCTGTAAAAGATCCGCCAATCGGCGCATCAGGATTTAACACGATGATCGTATCATGGTTATTGCTGATCCCTAGCTCATCCTCCGCACAAATCATACCATTGGATTCCACGCCGCGAATTTTATTTTTCTTGATCGTAAGTCCACATGGCAATTCTGATCCTATCAAAGCCACAGGCACCTTTTGTCCCGCCTCCAAATTTGGTGCACCGCAGACTATTTGCAACGTTTCCGCGCCAATATGTACTGTCGCCACATGCAAACGATCGGCATCAGGATGTTGTTCTTTTGTAAGCACCTCCCCAATTACGACTTTTTCCAATCCTTTTGACATGTCGTCGATGCTTTCAATTTCAAAACTGTGCGTAAGCAATAACTGCGCGATCTCATCAACCGTTTTTGTCGTTCCGCTCAATTCTTTGATCCATTTGTAACTATATTTCATAAAATGTAATATTTAGTACCTTGATATACACATTGTTTAAAACTGCCTTGTAAATCGGAGATCGCCGCCATGAAACAAGCGAATGTCATCGATCTTGTATTTCATCATTGCCAGGCGTTCCAATCCAAAGCCCCACGCAAATCCTTGATATTTATTACGCTCATATCCGGCCATTGCAAAAACGTTTTGGTGCACCATGCCGGCACCGCCAATCTCGATCCACCCTGTTTTTTTACATACACTGCATCCGGTTCCCCCGCATGATGTACACGAAATATCAAATTCAAAACCCGGCTCCACAAACGGGAAATAACTCGGTCGCAAACGCACAGTAATATCTTTTTTGAAAAATTCCTTGAAAAATGTTTCTGCAATTGATAAAAAATTTGCTACACTCACATCCGGTCCCACCACAAGCGCTTCAAATTGATGAAATGTGTGCTCGTGTGATGCGTCAGTCGCCTCATTGCGAAACACACGTCCCGGTACAATGATTCTCAGCGGTGGTGTATGCGTTTCCATATAACGCACCTGCACAGACGATGTTTGCGTGCGCAAAACCGATCCTGCACCTTTCTCTCTTTCCTCCTCTTGTGAGATCCAAAATGTATCTTGCATGTCGCGCCCCGGATGGTCATCCGGCATGTTGACTGCGTCAAAATTATAAAATTCCGTATCGATATCCGGTCCATCTGCGATCTCAAACCCCAGCGATGTAAAAATATCCTCAATATCACGTTGCACGATCGTGATTGGATGCAAATGCCCGCGCAGAGCTTTTTTGCCCGGTGCGGTTACATCGATCCATTCAGATTGCGTATCAATTGCGTTTTCCAAATCCTCTTGTTTTTCATCAATTGCCTGCTGAATTGCGTGTTTGGCGTCATTTGCCAACGGACCAATCACTTTTTTTTCTTCTGCGGAGAGATCTTTTAATCCCTTAAGAATCGCGTTAAATGCAGATTTTTTTCCCAGATATGCAACACGTACTTCCTCCAACTCTCCCGAAGACTGTGTCATTGCAACTTTATCCAATGCGGTTTTTTTTACTCCCAAAATTGTATCTTTCATAGAGAAAATTATTATTGTCATTTGTTATCATAACACATGTGCACAAAAAGTGAAGAATGTCATACATAACTAAAAAGATCGGGTAACGAGTACTCGATCTAAAAAATATGTAAAAATTTTTATCGTATATTGCTACAGGATGACGTACTCCTTTTTTGTATACGCGTAGGTAACTGCCGCAATACCCATAGCCATCATTCCCGCGATAAACGTCGCAATGAAGCCAGGGCCTGTTGCGGGTGTTTTTCTAGTCGCAACTTCTTTCGATATTTTTTCGGTAACAACCTGCGTGTTCTGAGCTGTCTTTACTGTTTCATTTGGCTTTGTCACTGCAGTTGCACCTGCACCATCTTCTTTTTCCGATACAAGTTGTTTCAAAGCATCATCAACGCTCAAGGCAGACTCATCATCACCATTTTCGGCTTGTTGTGCATCATATCGATTTGACGAAAAAACAAGATACAAGAAAACGCCCACAAACACAAATGCGACAACAACCCCTGAAATAACCCATTGATTCTTATCCATAAAGATACGCTCATTAAAAACTTAATACGCCAGTGTACCATGCATCAAAAAATTGTCAAACTTCTTTTCCTCATTTATTCCCCCATTGGCGCAGAGAAGTTTAACGCGTCATCAATAAAACCTTTTACTGTTTCATATGTTGCTACGCCACTCGATACATGCCCGTTGATAAAATATGTCGGTGTAGCGACCACACCAAATTGGGCGGCCTCTGCATCATTATGCGTGACAATCTCTTTTACACGATCTTCCGCAAGACATCCATGAAATTGCTCAGCATCCATATGCAATCGCGTAATATATGCGTTAAACTTTTCATCTGCTTTTTCTCCCGTTGTCATGAACCGATAATCTGCAGTGACCAACCGCATAAATTCCTGATATTTTCCTTGTTCACTGGCACATACAGCACCTTGCGCAAGTTTCATTGCCAGCGCTTGTTGTGCATTTGATAGTGGCTTTACCACAAATCGCACACGATCACCAAATTCTCCCAATAATTTTTCTATAATTGGAAACATCACTCTGCTCTCATCAGTAGAAAAATCATCAAAAGCAATGATCGTTACAGGTGCTTGGGCGTTTCCTATGTGTATGCCATCTTGATCCGATGGTTGCGTGATATATTCACCGATCGGCACACCGGCACTCGGCGCATCAAAAAAATATGCCCCTTGCCCAGCTTCCTTAAAAAGAATCGCTGCTTGTTGATAGAAGTCTGATTCCGTTATATCTTTTGCAAACAAAAACGCCGGAATATATTTGATACCCTCTTTTTGCGCATACCGTTTCCCTTCCTCTGTGCGCACATCGATGCGATGTGCTTCTAATGTTGGAATATATGAACGCAAACGCATCAATACTTCATCTGTCACACAATCGGAACAATCATCCGCATCAAAAAAGTCAACCACGATTTTTGGATCATCATAACGCACCCATGTACTACCATCATATTCGATCACCTGTGCATCCTTGATCCCACGCGCTGAAAAGCCCTTTTGCGCAAAAAGCTGCACAACATCGATAAATAATGCACCCCCTGCAATTCCGCCAAATAACACGATCAGTGCAATATAGCTTTTTCTCTGTTTGCGCAGTCGGCCATTTTTTTCTTGACATGCAGTATTGCTTTTTATCACATCTTCCCGCTCCTCAACTATTATTGCCGCGTCATCAAATGTTGATGTACTTTTTTTGTCATTGTTTACCATAAGCATCTCGTTTTAAAAACAAAAAATGATCAGTGCTAAAAAAACAAAATTTCTACTCTGTGACCGCAGTAGGATCGCTATCTTCCTGCAGTACCGCTTGCTCTGCGCGATCAATATCATATAAGGTGCCATAGTCAATGACCGTTTCCGGATCATTAAACCCCGTCCGTACATGATTATTTATTACCCTTTTGGCGATTGCGCCCACAAGAAATGCTACAACAAAAAGAAAAATCAAGTTCCCACGAGAAAACCTCTTTTTTTCTCCCATAATCGATAAAATTACAAAAAAAACGATTTGATCCTACCCGCAAAATTATTATCATTAACGCTAGCATAATTAATTCGCATATGCAACTTGACATATGCGTTTTTTGTGATTTCTGTTTTTTTGGGATATTTCCCTTTCTATGCTAAAAAAGTTTCTGCACCGATGCATCAAGTGCGTGATTTACCAATGAATCAGCAACCGTGTTTTGCGCACGTGGCACGTGATGGAATGTTACCGCACCAAAATCAAGCACGCCGTTCCACACAGTGATAAAATACTTTTGCATAGTGGGTTTGGTGATCTTGTATTCATGACGCAATTGCTTTACGACCAATTCGCTATCCAATCTGCAGATGACATGCGTATTTTTTGCCTTTTGCGATCCGAGAAGCGCTTTGCATTTTTTGAGTGCAAAGATCAATGCCTGATATTCCGCATCGTTATTAGTTGCATCTCCAATCGTTTCACCATAACGCTTATCATACGTTTTGATCCACACACCAATTGCCGCCGGTCCTGGATTTCCCCGTGAACCACCGTCCGTGTATACAATAATCTCTTCCATAAAAAATCCTTTAAATATTTTACTCGCATTTCATTATATCATTATTTGCATTTTTTACTACACAAAAAATGAAAACCGCTTCGTTGTCGTTACAACAAAGCGGTTTTTTGAGGAGAATTCCCCAATGAATCATTTTAAAGGGATCTGAATGCATACATCCGTCCCCAGACCGGCACCGCGACTTGATATAGTGATTGTCCCTCCACACACATTTTCAATGGCTTTTTTGCAATATGCAAGACCAATACCCGATCCGCAACGACCTTTTGTTGAAAATCCACAATCAAACACATGCGGTAAAGTGTCTGCGGAAATTCCCACACCATTATCAATAACATCAATAGTGACTTGACCATCTTCTTCATAGACATTGATCCATACATAGGGATCCGTTATGCTTTCGCCAAGCGCATCAATCGAATTAATGATTGCGTTGAGCATGACGCGTGTATAGATTCCGGCGTTTTGTGAGACAACAACACGTGATTCTTCACATCGATCTCTTTGAAACCGGATATTTTGTTCAGATAGACCACGACTGCTACATGCACCCTTAAGCGCGCTGGAAATAATATCTTCGAAATTTCTTACACATGCAACATCATTTGATGAATACATCCGCACAACAATGACCTGTCGGAGTATCTCAGCACAGGCCAACACATTATGCAGATCGTCCTGACTGAGTTTTCTTTTACATAACTTGTACATCTGATGCTGTCCGCTCAATCCAGTAATGGCATTGTTGATATCATGGATATCATATTTCGTAAAAATACCAATATCCGGATCACACAACAAGCTAACCTGCTCAACAACTTTTCCGATGATCCCATACATTTCGTTGATCTTTTCTTTGCCCCTTTCCCCATGTGGCGTAAGAAGTTCTTGCGCCACCTTGGACATTCTTTCGATGCCCCACACCAGATAAGTCAACAGTGTGATTTTGTTGACAGGTTTTTCAGATGTGGATGATGTATCCTGAGCATCCTTTGCACTGCATGCCATACCAACCATTCTCGCAGAAATCAATGTCTCATCCATGCCAAATCCCCTCTCATAGCTATATTTTATTGTTAATATACATTGACACATTTTCAGTTCATGTCATTTTGTCTCATAATGACTTATTACCTTAACACATCTTCATAACAAAACCCGAACATCCAGATGAACTGTAGATTAACTTTTTTAGCTAAAAATAAGTGGCTTCCCAAAAAGAAAACCACTCCGATGGATCATTACACATCAGAGTGGCAAATATTTTATTTTACATTTCAATTGATCGTGGATTCCTCCCGAATACATATGACATTTTTGCGATGATTGTCCGAAGGAAACACTGTTGCGACAACGCCACGATTATTGCCGTAAAAGTTGACCAGCTCAATGAAGTCCTGACTTACATCATGCTGTCCGATCACATTGATCATTACTCGCTCATGTTCGATACTCGCCTTGATCCGGATTTCACTCTCCGCATCATTATGCGTGCGTACCAAATTGATCAATACTCTTTTCAATACACACAGACAACCAGATGCGTTATGGATGGTGGCATTTTTATCACTTTCAAAAGTACAATTGAAAGCAATATTATGCGCACCTACGAGCTTACCGGCTGATCTGACGGCCTCATCCACAACTTCTTGCAAGCCCATTGGTTCTTCAGCAACATTGATTTCATTTTGCAATCGCGACGTGCAATCTTTGATCGATTGCATCACAGCGCACAATCGTTTGGCCGTAATGCTCTTGAGGTCCGCGAGTTTCATGCCAAGAACGCTTTCCAAATGCTCCTGTAAAAAAGCACTGACGCTGTCAACACCTTTTAAATAGACATTCAAAACATCCACACAGCAGAGTAGCCCGTTGTTTGTTCGCTTGAGCTTATCCACGATACTTTTTTTCCACAGGTCGCCCTTGTTGTCGATGCAAAAACTGAGCACGCGACTCGCAACATTTCGTGTCAGCAGATATAATCCGTTAACATCTCTCTTTGCTACAACATTGGCTTGCACATCTTTTCCAAAATTTGCAAGTCTTTTTTGAGCCGCGTTACCTACCTGGGACAATGCCCTGGAAAGCTCGCCTAATTTTTTGAAAAACTCGTTTTTGGATGACTTGTTGATGAGGTCTCCACGCTCAACACATACCCCATTCTCACACAAGCCGCTTTCAATCGCAGAAATCATTTTCATGGCTATATCCTCTATACGTTTGATTGTTAAAAAACAATTTCTTTCTATTCCACCATACCTTATTATGATGATTTGATAGCCTACCATACTCAGATAACAAAACACGAACATCCAAATTAACTGTAGATAAACTTTTTTAGGGCTTTTTTGACAAAAAAAGCCCTTAAAAAAGGCTTTGAAAATAATCATGTTTTGAATAGTCTTTGCTGCTTTTTTACACAATCCTCCAACGATTACTCTTTGATCATACTCAATCAAACATCCACCCAAAGAGACTGAATTCTTTTTGTTGCTGCGTACAAAATCCATCAATAACATCCCGTTTTTCCAAAAGATCATCCAATTGTTGCTGTAAAACACGTTTTTTTGTTTGATCAGTCATATCGACAATTGCTTTTTGTACCGATGCGGATCCTTGCTCATACACAGTTGCACGTTCTGCAATGGCAGAAATATCTTTTACGTGCGGTCCGATCAAAAACAACACAAAAGCATTGCGTTCTTGGGCATGTGCGACCGACGTCATATCCGCGTCATATGCCGTCTGCATTGCCGTAATAGCTGCTTGTGCATTGGTTTGCAACTCCGTATCTTTTTGCAATAGTTCACGATTTTTCTCTTGCTCTTCCATGTCAATGGTATGCTGTTTTTCCTCATCTGCCAGCTCTTGCTTTGTTTTGATCTGTTGTTTTTGTTCTGCTAATTTTCTTGCAGCCTCTTCTTTTTGCATTTGCTCTGCCGCTATTTTTTGTGCATGCGTCATGCTCGCATCGGAAATTGTTGATGCAGATAATGAACATTCCGGCGCAAAATTTCCATTTTTATTTCCTGACAATTTGTTAGATGACATATTGAGCGAGGCTTCCCAAAATTCTGCTCCTGGATTTCCTCCGCTTGGCACCTGACAATTCATGCCGTATTTAGCGTTGTCCGTAATTGTATTGTTTTTGATCTTGACTGCACCGGATCTCCCCGTGCCTTTATAATATTGTGCCGTAATACCGCTTGCCTTATTTTTTTTGATTTTATTATCACTGATCGTCAAATCAGCTTTGCCCAAGATCACTTCAATACCGCTTTCGCCGTTACTAAAAATCTCATTGTCTGTAATTGACCCGGCGACATTTGATCGCACGTCAATTCCTTCTTCATCATTATCATAAATCTCACAACCGGTCACCGCAACCGTAATGCCTGATTGCAAATACATACCCTTATTGCCAGCATGGATATCTGTGTCACGTACCGTCACTTTTCCGCTTCCCGCAACCGTGGCAATGCCCACATCTGCGCCGACAATTGCGCTGTCCTCAATCTCTATGCTTGCATCATTATCCACGTCAATGCCATTTTTTCCAGATACTGTTACACCGGACAGCGTAGCACCATCTTTCAGTGTCACGGATCCTGTGATCGTGACACTGTCACGACTTTTCCCCTCTACACTCACATCCTCACCGATCACGATATTATCACTATATTCTCCCGCAGAGACAATGATCCGATCACAATCCTTATCCAATGCTTTATCAATATTCTGATAGGGATCATCATCACTGCCATCGCCACCACTATCTGCACTTTCATCAACATAACACTTATCGGATGCGTACACAAAAACAGGATCTCCTGCAAAGATCGATCCGAAAAACACAAAAAAAATCATCAAAAGTAAAAATAGGATTTTTTGTTTCATGAAGAAATTATAGCAAAGACTTATATGTCTTGCAATTGTGCCTTGACCATTATGCGTCGTGCGTTTGTGCCAAGTGGCCAACACGTCGTCAATGTTAATTCTTGTGATCGTGATTGTGCAAAGATCCGTGCATCATCCGAAGAAACTTCTTCTTTGAGCGACACAATATAGTCATAGGAGATCTTTTTGCCATTTACAAATGCCATCGTTACCGTGATCTTATCTCCTGGCGCAAGATCATTCAATCCTTTGAAAACATAATTATACGCACCACCTGACCATGCATAATTACTGCTATGTCCCGCGATATAGGCATTGCCACGTTGTCCCGGAAGCGCCGTGCCAGGATAATGTACAACACCGTTTTCAAGATCTTTTTGCAGGGCGCCTTCATCCGTGCTTGCAGAGAGTACAACCGGTGCTTCCACATCAATTTTGTCGATTGCGATCATAAAAGTGATTTGCGCTTTTCCTGGCGCGACAGGATCATAGCCATTGGCAATTTCACGTCCATCCGTATAGCCATCGCCATCCGTGTCGGCTTTTTTTGGATCAGTACCAAAAATATATTCATCATAATACGTCAGTCCATCATTATCAGGATCATCATCACCGTCGTCAACGACACGTCCGATCATTTCAATCTCCCATTTGTCAGGAATGTGATTATTATTTACATCCAGCACGCCCTCTCCGCTTGGAGAGTAACCATTCTTCACTTCACGTCCATCCGTATACCCATCACCATCCGTATCAGCATTTTTTGGATCGGTGTTATATGTATATTCATCAAGCAGCGTCAATCCATCATGATCTTGATCCAATTTGAGATCGATCTCATTTTTTACAACAACATTATATTTTTTCATCCACGCTTGTGCAATACCAAAATCTCTCTTAGTCGCAACGTCTTCCTCGGCGACATAAGCGATTTTGCGTGAACTATATGCGTTCATACCGCCGGAAATCACAAAATACACGATAAAAAACGTGATAACAAATGCCCCAATTGTCGATAAAATTCGCATATTCATTTTTTTACGTGATCAGATACTGATTTTTAATTATAACATTTTTTATTAGTTTTGTCAACGGATTGTTTTTTAACATGATACATGCTAAACGACAAAAAAAATTAGTGACCCGGAAAATTACCAGGCCACTATTCATCTTTTTTCCTTCGAAGCAACTTCTTTTTCAGTATAATTGCTTCCTGGGCTGTCTTTGGAGCGAGTTCTGTTATCTTACAAACGGCCTGCATCAACAGGATCGTCTCTCGAAACTCTTCCTCGGAAAAGTTACTCAGGATTTCCGCAATATCCACTTCAGTGCAAACATTGAAATATTCTGATATGGCACACTTTCGGGAACAATACCCATGAGCTGTAGCGGCATTCTCATCCTGCAACGCTATCATATACACATATTTGCACTTATGACGACGGTCGCAAGCAAAGCAATTCCGTTGTTCCCTCTTGTCCTTTTTGTCGCATGCAGAAAATTCAGGACACTCTTCACAATGACAGCGCTTCTTTCCGCCGATGCTCTCTATCGGTATCAAAACGTGACGATTCCCGCATCGAAGCACATCGTCGCATGCTAGACATCGTTTTTGGATCACACCACCGTCTTTTGTTAACAAGGTGCATCCATAGATGCAATCGCATCTGATGCATCGCGAAACGAGGACGTGCCTTCTAACTTTTCCGCTCATTGGCCTCACCTCCAGTTGTTAAAGTTTTAACCCATAATAACAAAGTACTCTGTGGCAAGATTATAGATGATAACTGCATTTTTGTCAAGTCAAAAAGGCAATGTCCAAAAAAAGAGCTGAGTACAAGAATTCAACACAATCCCTGATTTAAGATAGAATGGATTAATGAATATGCATCCAAAAAACACCTCACAATCACAATGTTGCAGGGTGCTTTAAAAGTGATTTTTCTCGATTCATCCTCATTTATTGCTGATCACTGTTTTGATCAAAAAACGGCGATGGTTCAGCGGATTGTTCCGATTGTGCATCTTGTGTATCACCATGATCTTCAATCGTTTCTTGCTCTTGCGGTTCAGCAGGAACGTCCTGCATTTCTATATGATCATCTCTGCCAAATAACCGAGAAAAAAATCCCATATGTCTTTATCATTAATTTTTTACAAGAGTATTATACCACAACTTACAAAAGTGGCGATAAGAGACGCACGATCGAATTACGCAGTCTGATAAAAAAATTCTTTTTTTTATGATCACCAAAAGTAAACCGACTACACATGATTAAATCATCTTTGAAGTCCTTTTCCATTTTTTGTGTAACATCACGATCAAAGATCACAACATTATTTTCATAAGAAAGTCGCAGGCTGCGAATATCCATATTGGTCGTACCGATCGAGCATACACACGAATCCACCATAACGGTCTTTGCGTGAAGAAATCCCGCATTGTAGTGATAGATTTTCACGCCGGCGAGAAGCAGTTCTTCAAAATATGTAAACGCCGCCCAATAAGGGATGCTTTTATCCACAACGCCCGTGATCATCAGCCGCACATCCGCACCGGAAAGTGCCACGATCTTCATCGCCTCAAAGAGATTGTCATCAGGGATGAAATACGGCGTTTGAATATACACATGATCTTGTGCCGACAAAATCATCGTAAACAATGACTGTTTGATCGGTTGCCAATATGAATGTGGCTCTGAGGAAATGATTTGAATTGGCAGATCACCATATACCCTACCAACATGCAGAGGAAAATATTTTTCTTTGAATACGGATTCTTTTTGTGCCTCTTCCCAATTGATCGCAAAGGCTGCCTGCAATGATAATACTGTTTCCCCATAAATACGCATATGCGTATCACGCCACGAGGGATATCTTTTGCCTCCTGTGATGTATTCTTGTCCCATATTCATTCCGCCCGTATAACCGATCACGCCATCGATCACAACGATCTTTCGGTGCAAAAAATAATTGATCGTTGTGATCTTGAGTGGTGATAGCGTGTTGTAAAACGGCACAACACGCACACCTGCTTTACGCATACGACGGAAATGTCCTCTTTGAAAGAAATTTGTAAAAAAAGATCCAATGGGATCAAAAATGATACGCACTTCTACACCTTCTTTTGCCTTTGCGATCAAAATGTCACTTATTTCTTGCGTCAGAGGATCCTTGCGCCAGATAAAATATTCCATGTGAATGAATTCCTGTGCGTTTCGCAGATCATTTTTGAGCGCATCAAATTTTTCTTCACCAGATTGAAAGATCGTAATTGCATTATTGACTGTGAGCAACGCATCGGAATTATTTTGCGAGATCTGCAACATACGCTCGATGTCAACAGAAAAACCACATTCTTTGACACTTTGAAAATACTCATTTTGTCGCGCACGGATCCCTTCCAAAAATTTTTCTGATTTTTCTCGCAATTCTTTGATCCGATTTTTTTTCTGTGTATTGTGCACTTTCCAATTGCGTCCAAAAAAAATGTAAAGGAAAAGACCGATAATAGGAAAAAGCAAGAATATAAGGATCCACGCAAGCGTTGAGCTTGTATCCCGGTTTTCCATAATGATAAAGATCATCACGACAGAAAGATAGACATAGATCAACAGAAACGCAAAAGCGGAAAAATCTTCTGCATGTGAGATAAGACTGTACATGATCTTTGATTGATTATTCTTAAACTATTTGCATCATAACTCACTTTTTGCATTCTGTCACGAAACAAAAACTGCCCTATTGTGTGGGCAGTTTTGAGAAAAAACAATAAGGATGTCCCTATGACTCATCCATACATCGCGCTTTTTGCATCAATTCCGGTGCGCAATATTTCTTTGCACAACTAAGTTTCCCATCATCGCTCACTGTACATGTATTACATCCGTCAAACCATGTCTTGCATCCCGGCATGACAGCATTTCCATTGCCATCTGTGATCACAGGCTCGTCTGCCGTCATATTTTGTTGTGTACATATGATATTTTTGCCATCGGACTCCATCATGAGAGTGGCTTCTCCTTGGTGTGTCCAAAACGTTACCACGCCATCGGAATACTTTGCACCGGATGCCGACATAACCAATGGAAGGATCACGTTTTCATGCACTTTGCCTGTAAAAAAGAGTTGTGCTGTTTGAGGCTCCACAGCATTATTGAAGTCAACTTTTACCTCCTGACTCTGACAATTATAGATCACTGCCATATCACTTGGTTCGCTCGTCACTTGTTCTTTTGTTGTATCCTTTTGTACGCTGCAACCAGCGAGAAGGATCACTGCGCCCATTATCCAAAAAATCTTTTTCATACCGTCTTGTCATGTAAATAATTATCCTCACACCCCCGTACCGTTCATGATAGATGAGCCTACTAAAAAATCAAGCGAGTTATCCACAGATGACATTTTGTGCTAAAATTCGACTATGCATAAAAATAACGATCAGTATGATGTCATCGTAATCGGTGGCGGACCATCTGGCATGATGTGTGCCGGACGCGCAGCACAATTAGGTGCACGCGTTTTGCTCGTGGAAAAAAACGCCACACTCGGCAACAAACTCCTCTTGACCGGTGGTGGCCGATGCAATATCACCAATGCAATCTTTGATACTACTGCCTTTCTCAATAATTTTTCTGAAAACAAGAAATATCTTCATTCCCCATTTGCACAGTTTGGCGTACAAGATACATTTGATTTTTTTGCCGCACATGATCTGCCACTTGTCGTAGAAGCACGCAATCGCGCCTTCCCCAAAACACAGCGAGCACAGGACGTTTTGACTGTTCTAATTGATTATATGAAAAAAGGCGGCGTCACAATACACACCAATACACGCATCACGTCTCTCCATCATGAAAATCAAACGATCATTTCTCTACGCGATCACAGCAACAAAGAATACTTTGCAAAAAGATTTGTGATCGCGACCGGCGGGCTTGCCGCACCGGAAACAGGGTCAACGGGAGATGGCATGACATTTCTCAACGCACTCGGACACACAACACAAAAATCCAATCCCAATCTCGTACCACTCAAAACTCCATCAAAATGGATTCATAACCTTTCCGGCATTTCGTGGTCATTTATGAAAATCCGTTTTATCCAAAACGGCAAAACATGTATCCGCAAAACAGGAAAAATCCTTTTTACACACTTTGGCATATCGGGGCCGTTAGTGATCAATAGCGCATATGAGGTCAAGAAATTGCTCGAAAAAGGTCCTGTGGAGGCCGTGATCGATCTTTTCCCCGATACAGAAGAATCTGAGTTGGATCGCAAAATACTCAAACTCCTCACACAAAATGGAGACAAAAAATTAAAGAACATCCTCCCTGATATGATCTTTAAAAAAATCGCCCATGAAATTCTCGACCTCCCGCACGTGCAATTGTCTGAAAAATTCGCAAAAGACATCACACGTGAGGAAAGAAAAAACCTCGTTCACACGATCAAAAATCTCACCTTTCCCATCACTGGCACGTGTGGCATGGACAAGGCGATCGTTGCTGATGGCGGCGTCGTGCCTTCGGAAATCGATTTTACCACAATGACATCTCGCCTCTATCCCAACCTGTCAATCCTTGGTGATGTGATCAACATCAATCGTCCGTCCGGTGGCTTTTCACTACAGTTATGCTGGACAACCGGTTTTGTCGCCGGGACACATATTGCATCCTCACTCAAAAAATAACTATGACGACACATCCACTCAAAGAAACACTTGTTGACATCCGAGATGGTTTGCATCTCACACGCAAAAGCCTCTTGCGCTCGGTCGAATTTCAACTTTTTTTTGATATTGCCTATATTTTCTTTTTGATCTTTATTGCAAACATGTTTCTGCGGATTTCCGTTGATTTTTTTGACAAGATCCTCTTTCATCTCCGTGTCGGTAGTGCCATGGAGCACATACCCTATCTCTCTTTTATCAATTTTCATGCAGTATTTGTCCTCATTGGCGTTTTGTTCTTTTTTGCCCTCTTTTATTTGATCGAAACAAATGCGATCATCATCATCACATCGTCATACTACCGCAATACGCCGATTTCCTCTCTGCGCGCGTTTTTGCGTTCATGCATCAAAACACCTCACGTTCTCATGGTTCGCATCATTGAATTACGGATGCATTTTTATATTTTGATCGGACTATATTTCTTCTGGCAGATCATTTTGCAGGTCTTTCCACATACATCCTTTCTGCATTGGGGAAATATCGGCCTCATGATCTATTTGGTTATATTGGTCATTGCGATCCTTTTTCACTACACCATGAGCACCTATGTCATCTGCCTGGAAAAAAATGAATCTCCCTACGACTTTGACGATCAAATCACCGTACATGCGAGTAAAAAACGCACACGATCCACGATCGCTTTTTACATGCTCTTTTTACTGATCGCGATCATCTGGATCATCTTTTTTTCCATGATCATGAAGGGCATGATATTTTTTTCTCATCATCACCCCCTTTTTGTGTCTGATATATTGACACTATTCATTGCAGGAACGATCATGAGCATCTTTGTATTTTTGTCGATCACCAAAACATTGCGCATCAGTATTCTGACAATTATCTACTATGACGAACGCTATGCACAACACAAAACAACGCCAATTATCGTACCGATGCGATCGCGAGGGCAAAAGAAGATTCTTACGATGATCATTATACTCACCATTGTTGCTCTGGGTATGTGTATCATTACATTTTCTGTTTACACCAAAACAGCATTGCTTGTATCGCATACGGAGGACTTCCTCCATGAACAACGGTCATACTCACTCAAAAACGTACCTCGTTCCAGTGATGCGATTGCCAATCGTTTTTTTTCCAAAGACTATACGACAATTGACATCATCGAAAACACATTATTCTCCTATATTTCTATCCTCATCAAAAAATAATAACCCATGTGCTACTCACAAAAAAACCGCACGACATCATGCGGTTTTTAAAATACTATGTATACACCTTTATTTACGCCATTGGTGTTGGATTTGGCGTTGGCATTGGTGGTGCCATCGGTTGCAACGGCTTGGTATATGTTGCCGATCCAAACGCAAGCATCGGGAAGAAGATGATGCTCAGAAAGATCAGACCCAATGTATACCCAACCCCCTTGCCAAATGCCTTGCTCAACTCATGATAGATCATGATGATCACGACGAAGTTTACAAATGGGATAAAGAGAAGCACGATCCACCAGATCGGCTTATTGACGATTTGTAATAATACGATTGCATTGTAAATTGGAATGATCGATGCCCATCCCGGTTGTCCCGCTTTTGTAAAGATCTTCCACATGGACACAAGCATCAACACAATAACTGCAAACCAGATGAGAAACATCACAAGTCCCACACCCGCCATAGCAGCTGCAGCTGCCGGATCGATCTCTTGTTGTGGCATGCCGGTTCCTGTGTAATAACCGTCTATCGTATAATTATCTCCCGTCGTATAATCTGCGTCCGACGCAGTATAATCACCGCTGTAATACATATCTTCTGTTGTGGCATTGGCGATGGCCAGTGTCACACCGTCACCAACATGCAGTGTTGGAGTTGCTGTAGCATCCATATTTTTTTATTAAATACTTATGCGTCCATTATAGCAAATATCGCAAAAAATGGACAATCACATTATTGTTTCTCGTCGGGGTACGCGGGATCGAACCGCGACTACAAGACCCCCAGCCTTGCGTACTACCACTATACGATACCCCGCATAATCTTTTTTATATTATAACATTGTTTTCCTGTCGGGGCGCCGAGAATCGAACTCGGTCTACATGAACCCGAATCATGCGTACTACCGGTATACTACGCCCCGCACTACAAACATCATCCATTCTACCCAAAAAATAGGATGATTGCAACCGATGACCATCCATCGCATTTTTTCACGCACATTATGTGCACATATTATGAACAGACGCTTTTTACAAAGGTCTGCTATAATACGTACATCGTTAAATACTATCCTTTTTCCCCTATGGCAGAAAAAACAGAAATGCGTATGCCCCCTCAAGCGTCCGAAGCAGAAAAAACCGTCCTCGGCGCACTGATGGTAGACAAAGATGCGATCACCAAAATTGCAGATTTGATCGCGGTTGGCGACTTTTACAAAGAAGCACACAACACGATCTATGGTGCGATGCTCAAACTCTATGAGCACAACGACCCGATCGACGTGTTGAGCTTGTCCAATGCCCTCGAGGAAAACAACAAGATCGACTCGGTTGGCGGCGCATCATATCTCGCGTCACTGGTGCGTGGCGTCACAAGCGCATCTAATATCACCTACTACGCCAAGATCATTCAAAAAAAGGCGGTACTTCGCCGCTTGATCGCCATTGCGTCAGAGATCAATGAGTTGGGTTATAATGAGGCTGAAGATATTGAAAAGGTTCTGGACGATGCAGAGCAAAAGATCTTTAGCGTGTCACAAAAATCTCTCAAACAAGAATTCACACCGATCAAAACCATTCTCGGAGAAGCATTTGATCGCCTCGATGATCTCCACAGGAACAAAGGTGTGATGCGCGGCGTCCCTACGGGATTTCCCGATTTGGATGAATTACTCTCCGGATTGCAACGATCCGATCTTATCATCCTCGCGGCGCGCCCGTCAGTCGGTAAGACGTCCCTTGCCCTCGACATCGCGCGACAAGTGGGCACACAATCAAAAATTCCCGTCGGGATCTTTTCTCTGGAAATGTCCGCGGATCAACTCGTTGACCGCATGATCGCGGCTGAATCAAGTCTAGACCTCTGGCGTCTGCGCACCGGCAATCTCAAGGATTCCGATTTTACAAAGATCAATGAGACAATGGGTGTTCTTTCCGAGGCACCGATCTTTATCGATGACACGTCAAGCGCAAACATCATGGAGATGCGCACGATGGCGCGTCGTTTGCAAGCGGAGCACAATCTCGGTCTCATCATCATCGATTACCTCCAGTTGATGGAAGGACGTCACAATGAGAACCGCGTGCAAGAAATTTCCGAGATCTCCCGCGGACTCAAGATGCTCGCGAAAGAACTCAATATCCCTATTGTTGCCCTCTCACAGCTTTCTCGTGCCGTTGAATCCCGCCCGGATCAACGACCGCGACTTTCCGATTTGCGTGAATCAGGATCCATCGAGCAGGACGCCGATGTCGTAATGTTCATCTATCGTGAAGACCGTGTAAATCCTGACACTGAGAACAAGGGTGTCGCTGAGATCATCGTGGCAAAACATCGCAACGGCCCCGTCGGCGTAAAACAACTCTATTTTCACGAAGAATCCGCCTCCTACAAAAGTCTCGAAAAGCACCACAACACATAAAAAAGATCACTAATTCCCACACTTTCAACTTTCAACTTTTAACTTTATAACTCAAATGTATCATTTCCCCCTACTTTCAACTTTTAACTTTCCACTCAAATCTATTATTTCCTCTACTTTCAACTTTCAACTTTTAACTTTCTACTTAAATGTATCATTTTCCCGTACTTTTAACTTTCAACTTTTAATTTTATAACTTGAATCTATCCTTTTCCCGTACTTTTGACTTTCAACTTTTAACTTTCTACTTATTATATGTTTCCCAATTCGTTCCAAAAACTCATCAACCGCTTCAGTGCCCTGCCCGGCATCGGTCCAAAAATGGCAGAGCGCCTCGTCCTGCATCTGTACAAAAACAGCAAAGACCTCGTTGATGATTTTGCCACAGACATGCTCAATATCAAAAACGTCACAACGTGTACGCAATGCTTCAACATTGCCGAAGACTCCTTGTGCGCCATCTGCCAAAATTCCGCACGCGATACGACCAAATTGTGCATTGTCGAAGAGTCGCTGGATATTATCCCCATCGAGAGATCACGTGCTTTTGACGGATTGTATCATGTCCTCGGAGGCACCCTCAAAAAACAAGAGTCCCACCACCTCACGATCGATGCCCTTCTCACAAGAGTGACAAAAGATCATTTCTCAGAGATCATCATCGCGACGAATTTTACGACAGAGGGCGATTTTACAGCGATGCATGTCCAGAAACTCCTCCTGCAAAATACCACAGGTGTGACGATTTCTCGTCTGGCACGCGGACTTGCGACAGGATCGGACATTGAATACGCCGACGACATGACCATCCGCAGCGCCCTCACCAACCGCCAAAATTTCTCGTAAATGTCTGAATCCTATATGGGTCAAAAAAAAGGACCTCACTTGCGTAAGGTCCAGGTTGGCGTGAAACAATTGGTTTGGAAGTTTATGTGGACAAGAGCATTGCTCGTCCATCAATTGTTTCACTATATATTATTAACAGGGTGCCCCTTCCGGGACATTTTTGATTGATCGCATTCTAGCATCATTGCATTTTTTGTCAAGGTCATAAGAAGTGAGCAAGTCATTTTCACTTACTATCCATTGCATAAGATAGTTCGAACTTCATCCCATAGAACCATCAAATTTTGGCAAAATTAAAAAGCAATTCTCTTATTCGATGGAATTGCTTTTTTTCAAATGACGTTTGTCATCTCATGCCAAAGAGTTGATATCATAGATAATATTACCATCACACGCAAAAGAAATTACACCACAATAACGACCGCTGAATGGTACCGTGATTGGAGGGATGTAAATTTGTTCATGATTTATATCTGTAAGAACTCCCACTTCCATTTGCATTTTGCCGTCCCACAAAGAAATCACTTCTACCTTTTTATTGATAAAACGACGCATTGTTTCAATTTCTTCTCCTTTTGGCCGCCTCATCTTTGTCATCAATTTATCATAATCCTCTTTCACCATTGACTGTAACATAAATTCTCCTTTTGCGATGAATGATTGGGAAACTATTTTTTTTGTAAATAACGATTATATAATTTATCATGATAATAAACACTTGTCAATCTAAGTATTTTATTGCATAGAAAAATTCAAACTTCATCCCACAAGGCCAGTAAATAAAAACATACTTTGCAAGGTAGTTATTAAACTATAGCTTATCTATTTTTTAATCTTTCTTGCATTTTTTCAATAAATTTTTCTTTTTCACCATCAATAAAAGTATATTGTATTTCTTTGTCAAAAATATCTTTTACGGTTTGCCATTGTATGTTTTCTGGTACAGGATAAATATGAAAATGAAAATGTGATTCTAATCCACCGCTTTTAAGAATTATTGATTTTCCTACCCGCAATTCTTTCAATAATTCTTTTTCTACTTTATATACAGCATCAGAAAAATATTTACTCTCAGATTCTGTAAGATCAGAAAAATTCAGTTTATGATCTTTCCATACAACCAAAACATGCCCTTTTACAGCATCATCTTGATCCATCATCACAAAAACATGATCATCCTCAAAAAGAATATCATCTCGTTCTTTCAACTTATCGACAATTTTGCAGAAAAAACAACACATAGTAAATTCATTATATCAATAATTCATGTTCAATAAAAGCTCAAATTTCATCCCTTGCCTGCCGGTAGGCAGTCTTTAGCAATGGCATATGGAGCGAAGATGGGCAGAACTTCAATAAAACTTTTTTTCTTTGTAAAAAAGAAAACGACTTATGCAGGAGCATAGTTGTACTATGCTCCGATATTTTTGTTATTATATGATGAATGAAAGGAGCAGGTTATAAAACCTGCTCCTGCAAAATGCTTACACTTTTATTGTGTTATAAATAAAATTAAACGACCCTATTCATTATGAATGGGTCGCTTTAATAATTGGGCTTTGGAATATCTTATCGATGGATGATCTGACCATCAATAAGAAACGCCTCTTTACCGCCTCTTGTACTTACACCAACAGGCACTTTGTGCACTTCATCACCTCTCAAAAAATGAAGACGTCCACACGTGTCGCATGGAAAGGCGACGTCTGAACAGTGGCAACCCACTTGTACAGAAACACTTCCATCCATATTTATCTTCCCCGTACAATCATCCACAATGCATTTCATGTCACCCTCCATTATGAAGAACTTGAATTTCTTGATTTGTGAGACTATTCTCAAATAAAAACAATATCACAGCATAACATCTTCTGTCAATAATCGTTTTTTCAATTAAATAAACGCATACTATAAGAAGGGAGTAAAAATAAAGAAAATAAAAAAAACGACCCTGCTTATTATGAGTGGGGTCGTTATACGTTTTTGCTAATACGATCATTTCGTTGGATAAATGATCATCGTTGCTGACCAGTTCGTGTGTTGACCCGTTTCGAGCATTTGACCGCCGACGTGATCACCTCCGAGATGTTCACCTGTAGGAAGCACTGTTTTCAGTGTAAAATGAATTTTTTCTTCCTTGGTGATACAAAATATCTTTTTATCACGCGACTGCCAATGTATTTTTATTGGCAGGTTGCCGTTATTTCCTTTCAAGACAGTGTCGATGGGAGCATCATTATTATCTTGCGGAATTTCTATGACACCCTCATAGGTCGCCTCAGGAAATTTATACTCTGATCTCTTCTTTTCCCCTTTTTTAAACCGCCTAACAGTTAATGCAATTTGCATGGCACACTCCCTTGTCAGTTGATATTTTACCTCGTAAGAACGCATATCCTGTTTTCTATTATAGATTTTTGAAAGAATTTAGCAAACATAGACAAAAAAACGACTCTGCCCATTATAAGCGAGTCGTTTTTATTCGATTTTTTGATCACCAATTCTTTTGGCATTCACTACTGCCTAAAAAAGGGTGCTCCTCAGACTCGGGTATTAGGACAATTACCTGCCCGAGATAGCGAGTGCTGACTTCATAGGTTTCCCCGGCAGAGTTTCTCAACTCGCCTTTCCACTCCTCATGAGAGATACAGATTTCATTGAAAAGCTGTATCTTACCCAGATGCTTGCCTTTCCATCTGCCGAAAAAGTACGCAACAGCAACAAGTGCTGCTACAAACAAATAGACCTGCCATTGTTCCATGACGTCCTCCTTTTTTCATGGTTCAATCATCAATCAACATCGGCATCATTTTCCTGATGGCCGCCTGCATGATGTCCGCATATCCCAGAAAGGCCGTCTGTTCGATCACGTATTCACAATCCGACCGCGTGTTCAAGAATTCTTGAACGATTTTTTCCAGAATTTTCCGAGCAAGAGACATCCTCCCCATGTAGCATGCTTTATGAAATGCAAGAGAGGCCGTAGTTACGTCAGTTAATCTGTCCAAGTTCTCCTCTTCGTTATTGTCACATACTCGGCTGATGCCATATGCATCCGCGATAATCTGTGGCGGCAAAATAGTCCTTCTGGAAATTTTGGCACAATCCGTCCAATCTCTTGGTTTGTCCATGATTCTATCTCCTGCGATGAATTTTATGGTTTTTTGCTAATGAACTACTAACTGTTAACGATAGCACATTTTAACTATTCTGTCAACTGTCTTGCAAAAGTTCACTTGTGCTATTTTGAAAAAATAGGTGGCATGGTTTATATTTTTTTACTCTAAAAAATTAAAAGGTCACCGACTTATCGATGACCTCGTGATTCTGCTTTGCAGATATCATTGTTCAACTTTCTTTTTGCAAATAACCCTCGGGGAGATACACGATCGATAAACCCGGCTCCTTGTCCTCCCATGCGATTTTATAGCCCCACACCCACACATCGCCACGGTTGTGAAATATCCATTTGATATCCTCGACCTTCCCAAACAGACCGTGACATTGGACCCGCTCGGAAATCGTATATTTAGGATCTCTCTCCGGCTCAGGTCTTTCATCAGAATTTTCTAACATTTTTTCCTCCGTATGTTATGTGATAGAAATATTATGCCAAGGAACTGAAAGCGTATGGTACACAGGATATTGAGAAATGTCAATGCATCAGACACAAAAAAACCACTCTTTCGAGCGGTTTTGAAAGTCTTTATGCAACTTTTGTGATCTGTACTTCTGTATACGCCTGACGGTGTCCGAATTTGAGTTTGTAGCGCTTTTTGGCTTTGAACTTGATGCCCCACACTTTGTCATGGCGATCTTGTTCCGTGATCTTGCCTTCTACCGTTGCTTTTTCTACAACCGGCATACCGACTGCCACCTTTTTCTCATCACCGACAAGCAAAACCTCCGCAAAGGTCACTTTATCGCCGACCTCTCCTGCAAGTTTTTCTACCTTGATTTTATCACCTTCAGAAACTTTATATTGTTTTCCGCCTGTTTTGATTATAGCCAACATGGTCTTAAAATATACATAAAAATTACACCCAAAAACGCAGTGACATCCTGTCACTACAGTCCTTCCAATATACTACGTTTGTATTTGTGTGTCAATATTTGGGTGTCAACAAAGGGTTGCCTCGAGCATCTATTTGTCCTTTTTCTCCACATATTCCCTTAATGCGTCACGATAATGGCGTAATTGCGGGACTTTGGTCACCGAGAGCACGGAAGATGCTGGACGTTTGGCAGGACGTGGAAATGTTTCCGGCGGCACAGGAACAATCTCCGTTGTAAATCCGAGAATATCAAATAATTCCTTGGCGCCGTCATACCACGAAGCCACACCGTCATTTGCCACATGAATAATGCCTGACAAAAGATTCTTCTCTATGATGTCTTTGCTCACGCGCGCAAGATCCGGCGCATAGGTGAATTTACTCACTTCCCCGTCAACTGCTTTTACCATGTTAAATTGCTCTGCACCGGCTTTGCCGGATTTATCTCCCAATTCACGCATCATGTCAAAAAAACTTTTTTTGCCCACAGCAGAAATTGCTGGTTTGCCAAAAAGTTTTGATAGGCGAATGATATAGTAGTGGTCGGCATATCGTGCGACATTTTGCTCGCCATGCAACTTGGACAACCCATAACGCGATAGAGGATGCGGCGCATCGTCTTCACGATATGTATAATATGATGGACGATTCCCTGAATTTTCACACGTGTACTTCACGCATGCATCATCACAAAACACACCAACCTCTCCCTCACTATGTTTTGGACACTCTCCATCAAAAACATAATCCGTAGAATAATGCACGAGTTTCGCTTGGATATTCTTTGCGATTTTTGCCAATTCTTCCGGCACATCACTATTCAATATTTCCGCTTTGAGGTATTCCTGATCATCCTCTTCGCACGCATCCACAGCATTATATGCAACCGCATTGAAAATCACATCCGGCAAAAGATCCGTAACCTTTTGTCGCAGTGCCACGAGATCAGTCACGTCGATATCTTCTTGATCCCACGCTGTCACCTCATACTCTTTATCGCCCTTATACACTTCTACCAATTCCTGTCCGAGCATCCCCTTTGCACCGAGAATCAATATTTTTTGCATACAAAAAATTTATTTATAATCTTTATTTTTGTTTGAGGGTCTTGATGATCAACATTGTCACGATCACAAAAACCGCTACCAATGCGATATAGGGGATCCATGAATATTTTTCCATCAAACGACTTTCCGTGCCGTCACATGCATCGCCGATGCCGTCAAAGTCTTCATCAGCCTGCACACGATTGACAGTGTCCGGACAATTATCCAACGCATTCATCACACCATCATGATCGAAATCTTCACATGCATCGCCTATGCCGTTACCATCTTTATCAACCTGATCGCTGTTTGACACAGTAACACAGTTATCATCACGATCGATCACGCCGTCACTATCCGCATCAGCTTTTTTATACAGGGGATTATCCGTTATGGACATCGGCGTTATGATCGGCATAGATTTATCCTTGTTGAAGTTTGGCGCTTCCTGCTCCGACACTTTTACACGCTCTGACGCATTGAAATACACATCATATGTTTTTTGTGGTACAGCCACAAAGCGCACGAAACGTTCTATCGCTTGCGGGATCCCTTGTTCGGAAAATGTGATCTCATTGACACGAAGCGGTTTTGCATACTTTAGTGTAATGCGAAAATGATCAGATGTGCTTTTGGGGAAATTGATCGTTGATTGGTTGTAAAATTTTTCCGGAAGTAACACATGTTCTTTACCACTCACATCGATGGATGCGATACGTATATGCGTTGGCTTTGTGATGTAATCATCCAATTGAAGAGACAGCGTATCTGTTGTAAACGGCCGGTTTGCCGTAATATCAATGTCCACTGTATTTTCAGAAGCAACAGACGTCTCTCGTTCACTCGCGCGTGTTTCATTATCATACTGGTCGGTCACAGTAGTCACGTTATCACTGACAACGTGCCCCTCCACGAAAGGAAATTCTGCAAATGTCTCATAGGAAGCATCTACCATATTATGCGCATCGCCACCTCCAAAGGAATCATTTGCTGTGAGGTGCAATGACTGACTTTGTGTATGTGTGATCACGGTTGATGGTGTGATAGCACCAGACTCATCAGCGACAAGTGTAAGCAGTTGCGCACTCTCTTCGAATGATAACGGGACATCAACCATTTTTGGTACAACGATATTTCCCGGATCAACATGCGCTCGTGACATGAATGCACTTTGTTGCTCTGAAGTAATCGTTATTGCTTGCGCGTACACAACACACGTCGTTAGGAGAATACCACCCACGATCACTATCGGTGCAATGAATCTTTTCATAGATTATTTTTTACTTGTACGAATAAACGCTGTGGAGATAAGCAATGCTCCCAACACAAATGATGTGATGATACGCATTACGATATCCATTCCCCAGAACTCAACAAACAAAACGCGCAGGACAACCAAGCCAAATAGTATGCCTCCCACAACCATGTACGGCTTATAGCTCTCACGGATACCTAACACATAAAAGATCACACCGGTGATCGTATAGAGCACAAGTGCGACAAATGTCGCCACATCATAATCAGACATGAAAATGTGCGTAACAAACCACACAATGAGCAGTGCATAGATACCGCCGGTATATGCAAAAGTACGAAAAAGTGCCATATTTCCTCCACTGCGCGTATCTACAAGCCGCAAAACACCCGCGGCAACGGCAAATGCTGTCACGCAGATCATGGTCACAGCAAATAATGCGGACATCTGACTCATGGTGTCATAATCCGGTGCTAAGAGATAATCAAAGATCGTTGCCACATAATATAACGACATCAACACCGGTATGACATAAAGAATGATGAAAAATGCACGCATACCACTTGTCACATTTTGCCGCATCAAATATAAAACGATCAATACAACTGCTGCCGCTTCGACAGCATATGCCGTTACCAGGATAGGACCATCAAATTGCAATGCTGTAGCCACTGCAAAGAGCATTGCTCCTACACCGGCATAGATCACCGTCGGGGATCTGTGTCCTGTGCGCACGAATACAATATATGATGCCCCTACAAAAAACAGTGTACCAATTAGGATCAAAGGCACTTCCAACACTTCCGGCGCAAAGCTCAGCATCCACACCAAGAACAAAAACCCGATACCAATTGCGGTTACCAGATCATACGCATGCGGTTTTTGTGATTTGATCACAGAGGCTACACTCGCAACATAAAATGTCGCCGCAAAAAGAAAAGCGATAATAATGTTGGTCACACTTTCAATGTCCGCACTATCATATGCATCGATCATATAGCCGATCGAATAAACCCCGACAACACACAACATAAAAAATGTCAGTCCGCGCCATTGGGTAAATGATACGATCCACAATGTGCCAAGCGTCAAAATAAACAAATAGGCGAAAATCGTGTTGATACCTACACCAGAAAAAAAGAATAACGGAATGATCGCACCAAAAAAGATCATAGATGATGTGAGTGCGACACTCTTTTGTTTGAGAGATACCAATGTCACAAAGCCAACCGCGATCAACATCACAAAAAGTCCCATGCTATGCATGATCAGATCGAAATACATACCCGCCAAAGTCGAAATGAGCATTGCACCGCTACCAATGATGAGGAAAACATTTCCTTGCGTACGCTCTTTCTCAGCGCGCAATGTGCCAAACGCAACACATGCCACCGCAAAAATATAGCCCAAAACAACGCGCGCTGCCGGAGAAAGCCACCCTACTCTTGCCGCATATGTCACAAACCATCCTACAGCGGCAATAACAAAAAATCCACCGACTTTCATCGGCCAATCTTTCGCCAACCATGCAAAAAATCGTTCGATTGCATTCGGACCTGTCGGCGTAATATATACAGGAGCAGAAGCTACTGGCGCTACAGGAGGAGCTTGCGGTATGACATTTATTGTGTCGTGTTCCGGTGCGCTCGCAGACCCTTGTGCCGTAGCAGATGTGTTTTCTGTATGATGCAAGCGATCGAGATATGCTTGTTCCGATGCTGATAACTGTCGACCATATACCGCCTGCTCTACATTTACAGACTGTACAGCCTGTGCAGTTTGTTGCTGTGATTGCGGTGTAAGATGGTCCACTTTTTCTGATAATGCATGCACATCAGATCGTAACGCATCCACATCTTTGCGCAGTCCCAAAAGAAGCTCCAAGAGCTTGTCCATATTTTTGTGTTTAAAAAATTATGTCTTTCTTTTTTGTATTATATCATATAAATCTGCCAGAGATTGCCACGTCTGCAAAAAAGGCAGGCTCGCAATGACAACACATCTTACAAGAGCAGGTTTGTAACCTGATCCCTTCTTTTTATTACACAAAAAAACACGCGGAGCACAGTACAACTGTGCTCCTGCAATAATTCTCTACTTCCTGTCTCCTTTACCAATTGATGGAATTTCCCCATCATATGGTGCAAGCGCAATTGTTACATCATTTTCTTTACACGCCTTCATCCGCGCCAAGACGCACGCACGATGCATACCCTCCGCCAGAACGATCTTCCCTTCGTGCACAATGCCGGTGAGCATCGTCTGATGCGGGAAATTTTCTTCGATTTCGCGCATTTTGGGATTGTCTGCGACCATTGGATGCAACAAAATATCAGCGATCCTTTTTGTCGATGCACCATCATAACATTTAGCCTGCCATCCGCGCGATGGTACGCCATACATCAGTGACACATCATGCGCAGGATCGGCGATGCGATAAACTTCCCATTGCCGTGACTCCGGTGCCAGCGATGCGATATAACTGCGACGCCACATATCCCACGAATCAAACCCCCGTTCTATCCAATGCTTCTCCCATCCTTTTTGATATGCCTCATAGGAACGCCACACAGCAAAGATGTCCCGCCAGTCAATATCGTGTATATATGTAAGTGATGTATATTGTTTTGGAATATTCATAGAATCTATTAATTATTTTTACGATTGTTTTGTAACAATCTTACAGATTTTTGAACTAGAGCAATGCTATCCACGCCATTATAGAATTTGACTGCATTAAGCGATTGGATATCAACCCATTCAAAACCGCTAATATAGTTTTTTTCATCTTCTACAAGATTGTCAATATGTGGATCTCCACTATATCGATCACATGCATAATACATGAGTATAGAATGTAATAATCTTCCATCTCTAGGAGAAACAAAAAAATCATCTGTACAAGAAATCAACGTGCTCTCCTTGATGACAATGCCAACTTCTTCATGCACTTCTCTTCGCAATGCCTCATAAATCCGTTCACCTTTTTTTATACCTCCGCCAGGAAAATCATATCCATCCCACTGCCGCGATAATAATACCTTTCCATCACAAATGATTACCGCATACACCGAAGGGCGAAAAATAAGATCCTGTGCCATATGTTCGCTCTGTTCGCCATGAATATCTCTACAAATTATTTTTTTCATAAAACTTTATACTCGATAAATTATCATTTATTTTTTTATGCGCGTATAATGCGTGAGCGAAAAAATTGTTCTTGAAATTCTGTAAGTGCACGAATCTGCATATCATTATATGTTACCCCATTTGGTACCACGATCAACTTATCATCCATATCATCCAGCCGTTGGATATACGCGATCACTACACCGTCAAATTTTTCACACGGCTCAAAAACACCCAGTATATACGCATCAATCTCTTCCCCATCAGGCATCATTGTATCCGGCACAAAGCCATAGTTGAGTGGATACACAAAACCGTGCTGTGGATGCCGTGAGCCCATTGGTCGATCAATTGTCACAGACACCGGCTTATTGAGAAAGTCTTTCGCCTCAGTCATAAAAATAGCAACTAGTTATTTTATTGATTACCGATCTTCTCTGCAAAAAAGGCGATGATATCCTTGTCCCCGACCAAACAGTTCTCCCCCGTCCACAGCAATGGCACCACCCCTACTTTATTTTTCTCCAGACCGCATTGCTGTGCTGTACGTGTTAATTCTTTGGCATTCTCTTCATTATTGTAGACCTCTTTTTGTTCAAATGGCACTTTTTCTTGTACATTATTTTGTGCGACATATTCCTCCACATTCTTGCAATGTGGACATGTATCGCCATAATAAAAAATAATTTTCTCTGAAAGTGGCGTTTCCATAGAATCATCCGGCAAAATGAAATACAAACCGATGCCCGCCAGCACAAGTCCGATCGCCACACCAATAAAAATATTTTGTTTGTTCATAGCATATTTTTAATTTTATTACTCTCATCTTATCATTATCCGCCTCATAAATCCACATGCGGATAGTAACAATAAAAAACACCGGCAACATGTTGCTATTGTCCGGTGCATAAAATTCATTGAATAAAATTGATGGCATTACGACCAATCAAATACTCTTCCTGCCATCGAGTCGATCGTTTCGCAATCTTCTGACAAAACGGTGGCGGATAATTTATCCTTGGCTATTCCATCCAAAATACTGACCAGAACGGTTCTTTCTTTGAGAAGGTCGCCGATTACTTCCAGCAAGCCTGCTTTGTCCATATCCTTGCATGCGTTCATGCTTATTGAGTCTGTTTTTGAAGCCATAATTCGTTCCTCCCACATGTTTACATTGCGTTTAAAGTACTGTCATCATCTTTCGGATTATTCTAAACAATACCAGACCATTTGTCAAAACTCTATCTGCCTACCGGTAAACTGGCAAATCCATCGCATCAATTTGAACGTAAGCGAGAATATAATGATTCAAATGAACCTCTTATTTTTTTCTACAACAAAAAATACGCACCAATTCTTTTTAAGAATTGGTGCGTAAACATGCGTCATTAGGATGATGTTTGCATCTGACTTATATGCGTAATGACATGTTTGTCATGAGTCGTCTGCTGACCCCCATGATGCATAGCCAGACGCATAGCCTCTTTCAAAATGGTTTTCTGACCCAAATACGTTTTCAGTTCCACAATCGACACTTCACCCACCTGATCCAGCGATACGAGAAGTGTTTGTGGATTATTTGCAACCATGCGAACAAATTGAACATTGGTCACATCTTTCGGGAGAAAAAATCTTTTGAGAAATCTCCTTATGGATGGATCAAGGATATCAACAATATTTTCGCACATATTGCCGGAAAATCGGCAATAAAATTTATCTTTCCGAATCGGGAAATATCGATACTGTGCCACCTCTCTCCTATCCATTTCTTTCGTTAATGTAAAAACGATTTGAATGGACATCAAACTTTTCTTATCCTTTCTTGATTCTCGTTGTCTGAATCGCACACGAGGTCTTCTGGCATTATACACCGGCAACTTATTGCCAATGTACCGATCATAGTATTGGCTGACGGATGGGTCTTGACTGAACACACTGCCGTCAATTCCCATAGTGGCAAGATCATATCGTGCAACAAGCATGTCAAATATCATTCTTGCTGTTTCATGAGAATCATAATAAAACCGAGATTCGAGATATGATATCTGACTAAATCCCAACCGTTTCAATCCTCGCTTCAATCTGAGATACAAAAGTTCTACAAAACTAACTTCTCCTCCAGCCACAATAAATACCGCTACGACAAAACTAAAAAATGACAGAAGCCACGCAGGAGTTTCCGGCAGACAAAGCAATCCTACGTACATGATGGCAAAATACACCGGATCATGTATCAAAACATCTTGCATCAAACTTTTACTGCCCTTTCGCAATGCCTTACCAAAATAGCAGCACAAGCTCCTCCTGTTTTCCTGAATAGTTGATCTGTAAATTTTAAATGCTTCCCAAAAATGCAATGGAAAAAATCCCACCTTTTCCACTACCGGACCAATGAGCGACAATAAAAAATTTAGGGTGACATACACTCCGGCAAAGCGTGCGACGACATCCGTTCCAGCCGTGTTCGTAAAATACAATCCCAGCCAAAACGTTGCCCCTGTGTTCACCACAAGTGCCAACACTTCATCACTGCCAAATCGCTTGAACACATCCCAAAAAGGACTGCCTGGCAAAACGATCATGTCTGTACCGTCTTTCAACATATGATCCTCCAATATAGAAGATGAGACATCTTATTAAATAACATTCCAAAAACCGACAGTACAGGCTACCATACTTCGTGTAAAAAATCAAGAATGTCTTTCGGTCAAATCGGCATCTACAAATTCATCGTGTTAAAAAGATAGCCGATGAAAATAATGCCTGCGCCAACTACAGTCGCGAAAATTGCGATCAGTTTTGGTTTCATGATCCTGCGCAAGATGAGAAACTCCGGCAGAGACAGCGCCGTTACCGCCATCATAAACGCAAGCACCGTCCCGAGCGCCACGCCTTTTTCAAAAAGTGCGCTCACGATCGGCATCACGCCCGCCGCATTGGCATAGAGCGGGATACCTACGAGTGTTGCCAATGGTACCGCATACCATTTGTCCGCACTTGCATACTGTGCCAAAAAGTCCGCAGGCACATAACCATGGATCCATGCACCCACCGCCACACCGAGGATGATATACGCACCAACTTTTACAATGATATCCCATGTGTATTTGTATGCATAATGCATACGCTCGTTCCATGTCATGTGTGTCATATCCGCATCGCGTACTGTATTTTTTCCAAGATCTTCGATCAGGTTTTCTACATTCAATCGTCCGATCACCATCCCCGCCGCCACAGCAATTACCAGACCACTCGTGATATAGATCAGTGCAACTTTGAGTCCAAAGCTCCCCAAAAGCATCACCAACGCCACTTCATTGATCATCGGCGACGCAATGAGAAAAGAGAACGTAATCCCCAACGGCACGCCCGCCTCCACAAAACCCAAAAAGAGCGGCACTGCACTGCATGAGCAAAACGGCGTGATAATTCCCGTTGCCGCTGCAATGATATGCCCGACAAATTTATTATGTCCTGCAAGAAATGTGCGAATCTTTGTCGGCGCAAGAAATGTCCGCACCACAGAAACGGCAAAGATCACCACTGCAAGTAAGATAAAAATTTTCACCGTGTCAAAGATAAAATAATTTACCACCTCGCCCAGCAATTCATCATGTGATAGACCCAGCAGGTCATATGCAATAAGATCTGCAAATATTTGTATAGGGTAAAAGATGCTCATAGTTATTGTATGTTATTTATAATTTATATGTTGTCATTATCGTATATACATCAAATCCTTCTGTCCGACTGGACATCTTCCTTTGCAAAAGGAAGAATTTTATCTTTCCATAACGCAAAAAATCATTATTTTAATTTTCAACAGGGATTTTTTATATCTGCAATTGAGAAACAAAAAAGTACAGTGAAAAAACCACGAGCAAGATCCCAAAAAGCATTTTGATCGTGGAGGATTTCGTCCGGAGATCCATCTTTGCTCCCAGATATGCCATGGGGATGACACCCCCACTCATCGCAAGACTGACAGTCAGGTCAATATGTTCCAACTGATAATGAATGATACATGCGGGGATGACCAGCACCGCAATCGTCAATAGCGATGTCGCGACAGCTTTTTTCATTTCCATGCGCAAAAGTTTGACAAAGACCGCTACGAGAAATATGCCTCCCCCATTTGCCAGAACGCCGGAAATTACACTGCACAAAAAAGCGATAGCGGTAATATATATGGATGAAGCTTCATTTTGCTTTTTCAGCGATTGTGTTGTGTTTTTTTCGGCGATGCCATTTAGCGCAAAATTCCATCCGATCGCAAAGATCGCCACAGCGGTAAGGATCATCAACACTTTACCCGAAAAAAATCGCGACGCGTAGGAGCCAGCGATAATACCGGGCAATCCACCCAAAACGCTATACGCAAAAACGCGCATATCCACCAAATGCTTCTTCCAGTACACCAGCAATGCGACAATAATTGTTACGATCGATGCCGGCAAAGGCGTACCCAGTGCGATATATGGCGGAAGATGGAGAAAGATCCGCAAAAGTGGTGTATCGATGCTACTGCCCCCGATACCAAAAAATGCGGAAAGAAATCCCGTAAAACATCCGATGATAATTGCTGTGATCGTCATTTTTGTTTTATAACTAACGCTTTACACAGTGTATCATATCATCGCTATGTGTATCAATGACGCGTGATGCTTCGTTATATTTTTTACTCCTCACCCCAACACCTGTCATTCCCGTGAAAACGGGAATCTACTATCAATATTTGTCGTATAATAATTCTGGATTCCCGTTTTCACGGGAATGACAATTGATCGTATGAAGAAAAATATTAGAATAATTATATATATTAAGTAAGTATTTTAATAAAAATGGGTTTTTCAGATTGGCAGTTCTTCGATAAAATTCAATAATGCAATATAACAAAAAAATGGACTTTTCTCTCATATCATGCTAAAAAACAGTGAAGAGATTGGAGGCTCTTTAAACAAAGGCACCTTTACAACACAATATTCAACCGGAGAGAATATATCATGGAGAGATTGATTGTCATCGTATTATCTGGCGCGTTTGGAGCAACGTTCTACTTTGTGTTAGAACTGCTCCTAAAAAAAGAGTCCGCACAAATGTATGTGCGGAAAAGACCTTATCTGCATCCCAATGCTATCTGTTATTGGCGAACAGGATTGGCGATTGTTGGGTATTTCCTGTACTTTTTTTTGGCAAAAGAACCATTCTGCGGATCGGTTTTTTTTCTCGCCTTTAGTGCATCATTGGAAAATGCAGGCATATTCATTTTTACATTTGCCGCAGTATTGGATGGTGTCGATGGACTAGTGGCACGAAAGTGTGACTTGGTCTCACAGCAAGGAAAGTCCCTTGATCCGCTGTGCGACAAATTAACTTATCTGCCACCACTTGTCAGTTTTTCCTTTTTAGGGATCATGTCTATCAGGCTGGTTTTGATCCTGGTCGTGATCGAATTTTTCGGACAATTCTTTGCAAGAAAAATTTTGGATCATCTCAAACGTTCCGTAAGTGCAAATAATTTCGGAAAGATCAAAACGATTATTTGTTTTGCTCTCGTGATCTACTGCGCATTGCTGGACAAAAATCCGCATTACGTCAACATCTGCAACTACGTTCTCATCTCCTGCATTGTTCTTGCGTTGGCATCAATTGTATTCAAATTCATACCCAGCACATTATATGCCAATATTCTTACAGGATTGAATTTTGCATGCGGTGTCACAGGATTGGTCTTCATCTATCATGGCCACCTTGTCTGGGCTGACATTGCCATTATTACCGGTCAAATATTTGACCTCTTTGATGGCAGAATGGCAGAAAAGTATGGCGGAACACCACATGGTCACATTTGGGATGATATTGCCGATTTTGTTACATTCGGCCTTTGCCCCGCATATATGATTGCCTCATTGGGAGGAATCTATGCATGGACTTTTGGCCTTTTGTTCCTCGCCTGTGTCACATATCGTCTCATACGATTTGCCACAGTTGATAAAAAGAGGACTGATTTGCCTGCCGGTATTTTTAACGGACTTCCCAGTCCTGCCGGCGCATGGATCATCCTTGGCTCAGCATTGGTCTTTGATCCTTTTTTGCTTTTTGTTGCAACTGTACTCTCTTCCGGACTCATGGTGAGCCACATCTGCTTCGCCCATTTCGGCCGCGTGATCATGGAAAAAATGCCCAAACCATTGCGACTGCTTAATGAAGCGCTGGTCGTTATCCTTTTGGCATATATTGCAAAAACGCAAAGTATTGCAATGTTTGGTTACTTTCTCCTTTCTTTGGCCATAATCTATGTAATTACCGGGAGAAAAATGGCCATTGACGCATGTGCCGCTCAAACGAGCGTTACTCTCATGTAACTGACATAAGAAATGCGCGAATCCCCAAACCTCTACAGACCGTCCCCACAAAATCATGTGTTGGACGGTCTTTTTTATGAAATATTTGACAAATTATTGTTTTAATTGTATTTTGTGAGGTAACTGTTACTAGATTTGTATTATATAGTTAAATGAACAGATTTGTGAATGATCTCATTTTTCCGTTCTTATAGTACCGACCTGTCTATAAAATAATCACTAATACACCATTATAATGAAACTCCTCATCGTAGAGTCCCCATCCAAGACAAAAACGATCAAAAAATATCTCGGAACAGGCTATCAGGTCACATCCAGCATTGGACACATCCGCGACCTCCCCAAATCCAACAAGGATGCGATCGACATCGAAAACGATTTCAAACCGCGCTATGTGGTCTCTCCGGACAAAGAAAAAGTGGTAAAAGACCTCATCGCACTGGCAAAAAAAGCCGATGAAATTTATCTCGCAACCGATCCCGATCGTGAGGGTGAAGCAATTGCATGGCATGTCGCTGAGATCCTCAAGGATGCCGGCATCCCCAAATCAGACATGCAACGCATCGTCTTTCATGAGATCACCAAAACCGCCGTCAACGATGCCCTCCTCCACCCTAAAAAGGTGGATCAAAATTTACGTCGTGCCCAAGAAGCGCGTCGTGTTTTGGATCGTTTGGTAGGCTATGATCTCTCCGGTGTGATCTGGCAAAAGGTCCGCTATGGACTCTCTGCCGGTCGCGTACAATCCCCTGCACTACGCATCATCGTAGAACGCGAAAAAGAGATTAAGGCGTTCATCCCGGAAAAATATTGGACGCTCTCCGCTGACTTTTTGACCAAGAAAAAAGACCCTGTCACACTCACATGCAAAGAAGAACCGCGCGACGAAAAAGAGGCGCAACGTATTGCGACTGTCGGACAGAAAAGTACATGGCAAATTACAGACGTCAAAGAATCCATGCAGAAACGTCGTCCTTATGCGCCGTTCACCACATCCACACTTCAGCAAGCAGCGTCATCGCGTTTGGGATTCTCCCCATCGCGCACCATGCAGACCGCACAGAAGCTCTATGAAGCCGGACATATCACATACATGCGCACAGACTCCACCACTCTTTCCCAAGACGCACTCAAAGCGATCAAGGGCGTCGTCAGCTCGACCTATGGTGCAGATCAATACGAGCTTCGCATATTCAAAACCAAAAGCAAAAACGCCCAAGAAGCGCATGAGGCTGTCCGTCCGTCAGATGTACGTGTAGAACATGCCGGCATTACCGATGATCAAAAACGTCTCTATGAACTCATCCGTGTGCGTGCGATCTCTTCACAGATGATCGATGCAAATGTCAAAAAAACCCGCATCACCGCAAACATCACGGACGGCGCTATCCCTGATTTTACCGTGACAGGTTCGCGCATTATCTCTCTCGGCTGGCTTGCCGCTGATCCCTCTGCACGCAAAGACGATGTAGAAGTACCGCTTGTCGTTGCCCAGGAGCCGTTGAAACTCGTGGCGTTTCATTCAGAAGAAAAAGAAACCACACCTCCGCCACGCTATAGTGAAGCGGGACTCGTCAAGGAACTGGAAAAACGTGGCATCGGCCGTCCAAGTACTTACGCTTCGATCATCCGCACGATCCAAACACGCGGTTACGTAGAGAAAGAAGGTCGTTCTCTCAAACCGACAGATACCGGCGAGGTCGTCAGTGATTTCCTCTCTGCACATTTTGCCACATATATCAGTGACACATTCACGGCAGAAATGGAAGACGAGCTCGATGAGATCGCACGCGGTGAGCGCGACTATGCCAAAACCCTTTCTGATTTTTATAAACCTTTTCACAAAGATGTAAAGTCCAAAGCCAAACTCGACAAAGCAACAGACCTCGGCGAGGCTGATCCTCAATTTATTTGTCCAAAATGCAAAGGTCCGATGATCATCAAACTCGGCAAGAACGGTAAATTCCTCAGCTGTAAAAAATTCCCCGATTGCGATGGCGCGCGATTGATCGACGGCAAAGAAATGCAAGGACCCAAAGAAACCGGTGAAGCCTGCCCCAAATGCAAAGACGGCAAACTCGTCGAACGTGAAGGACGCTTTGGTAAATTCATCTCCTGCTCCAATTATCCCAAATGCAAATACATCAAAGAAGACCCCAAAGAAGTGGAAAAGAAAAAAACCGGTGTCAAATGTCCGATGTGCGGCAAAGGTGAAATGATGGAACGTAGTGGACGCTTCGGGATCTTTTACAGTTGCACAGAATACCCCACATGCAAAAACGCGATCAAGACCAAGCCGACAGGAAAAATTTGTACCTACCAGCGCGAAGACAAAGGCGGTCAAAAATGCGGTGCGCTCATGATGCTCGGAACAAAAACGATTCCGGAAAGATGCAGTGATAAAACATGCCCAAATCACCGTCCGGACAAACTCAACAAAAAATAAAAACCACCAATTGATTCCCTACTCGTTCAGTAGGTTTTCAACTGATGGCTTACCGTCATTTTTCTTGAGAGATGTTTACTCCTTCGCCGGAGATTCACTCTCCCTCGTCTGCGCCAGCTCTTTGGTCCATTTTGCCATGGCTTCAAAGAGCAACTTTTTAATTTTCGGATTTTCGCAGTCATTATTGAGCCTGAGTGCGAGGTTCACTTTTTCAGCTACAGGTATCCCTTCATCGATCTTGCTGAGGATAAATGCAACCATCTCACGGACCGGCTTTATGGCAGCAGGGACACTAGATAGAGACTCATCTGCAAATTGCACTAAACCGAGATCTTTCATTTCACTCAGATAACCACTATTGGACATACACATCAGAACGTCCGACACCGAATATTTTCCATCTGATTCCACCTTGCCACTGGTAAGTATTTTTTTCTCCATAATCCACCTCTTTTTTGAATGATTGCGATAATACGCACCACCTCCAGAAACGCAATAAAAACACGCTTTTTACGTCTAAAATCAACAAAATTGTAAAACGACTACAATTTGCCATTATACATCCAAATTGATGTTTTGTCAAACTCCGGAGCTACAAATAGATATAATTTTTCTACATACAATCAATTGTCATTCCCGTGAAGCTTGTCCTCGAGAAATCGGGGAACGGGAATCTACTATCAATATTTGTCGTAAAATAATTCCGGATTCTAGATTCCCGTTTTCACGGGAATGACAGGAGGTTTTCAAATTGGCGGTATACACAAAAATGAAAAGTCCTATCGGTTGGATAACTAATAGGACTTTTTTGTGTAGAAAAAACTTTTTCAGCCAATCTGAACTTTTTTTCTTCCATTATCCGCAGTGACAACCTTCAAGCTTCCCTCGGCAAAGAGTTGAATGCATTGTGGATAGAGAATCCACTCTTGTTTCAATCCTTTTTCTTTGAAGTTATCCAGCGTGTCTCCCGGTAAAATTGGGACGGTAATTTGACCAATGATCGGACCGGTATCCTCACCATAATCGACGAAATGCACTGTGCTTCCCCCAACCTTGCATCCATAGTTGAATGTATCCTCATACCCGTTTGTTCCGGGAAATGAGGGCAAAAGTGCTGGATGAATATTCATGATCAGCGGTTTTGCCGGATCTGTGTTGATCTGATCGATAAAAAATGCTGTCAGATTTCTCATAAATCCCGCAAGGACGAGAAGATCAAAATCGAATTGTTCCATATGCTCCAATAAGATCATCTCAAATGCCATTCTTCTGTAAAGCCACGCAATCTTATCCTCATCCGAAGTAATTGACCGTGGTACGATATGCAGACTTTTTTTCATAAAGTCGCTATCACTTTCCGTCAATACTTTCTCTGCCGGATCGAATGACCGCGCAGCTCTCATAAATTCCTTGTAATTGACTGCAAACGTCGGAATGTGATGTTTTTTCGCACGTGCAAGACCTTTGACGTCCGGCACATCAGATCCCACAAAAACCACTTCGCCATCGATCAACCCGCTCTCACATGCGTCAATGATCGCTTGCAAGTTTGAACCGCTCCCAGAGATCAACACACCGATTTTTAATCTTTTCTTTTCCTGATGCGCCATATTCTCCTCCTCTGAATTTATGTGATCACTTTTCTTCTTACACGTTTTTAACGTACCATTACTTTTTATAAAGCAAGTCTTTCATTGTAAACAAAGGCGCAAAAAATAGCAAATAAAAAAAGTGGGATATTAGTAAATATGTAATGCTATTTTGATTAAATTTTATAACAATCAAGCATATATAAGGCTCAAATATTACACTATGCAATTTCGCTTAAGGTATGATTTACAGCTCAATGTAACTTAATGCCAATTTATAGCCTAACCGTGCTTAAAAGCTAATTTTTTAGCATTACAAATATACTATTATCTCAAAAAAGTCGTTTTTCTCTTAAATAAGAGAAAAACGACTGTCTCACAAATGCAACTCACTCAGGATTTTTTGAAGAAAGGATCTTCCCTTCCTTGAATCGTGAATGAATGATGATCTCACTGTCCGGTGATTCTGTTGTCACACCGACAACCGATGCATCATAATTATCTTTTTTGGCTTCATGGATTAGTCGCATAGCATCGGCAGTTGTGTGACAAATAACCAACATGCCACATCCGCCATGAAATGTGCTGTGTGCATACCAATCACTCAAGCGCAGATCAGGATATAACCATGAGATCTCCTGCGCTTCTCGCAAGATCTCCGCAGGCGCAGGCATGCTGTGTAATTGCGCACCCACACCTTCCGGAAGAATGTCTCCCAGTTTTTCCCATACACCTCCCCCGCTTATATGAGCAATACCGGCAATGTTGACAATAGATCTGCCAACACTCCCATCTTTTCGCCACCCGTTTACACGCGTAAGAAGTGGTGCATAGATCGCTGACGGCTTTGCACATTTCGCAACGAAATCATGCAGACCATCATTTTTTTCTTGGATGAAATGTCTTTGGGTAATGTTGGTGAGCTTCGTACCTCCATTGCAGCGATATCCCGGCTCCCAAAAACCGACAATGATCATTCCTGGCGCGATTTTTGATCCATCGATTAATTTATCTCGATGTGCCAAACCGACACATGATGCACCCCAATTCGCGATCAGCATAGTACTTGATCGATCATCACAAAATGCCGTAATACTGTTTTTCATGATCGCAACTTCGCCGGTGACATTCACACCTCCAATGCCTCCCAGAGCGTGTCCATATCCGCGCATCAACGATGCAAAAAGATGGAAGTTTTCTTCTGTCAATTGTTTGATATTGAGATCATTGGCATAGACAATGGGAAATCGGCCAGAGCGTGCAAAATCATCTGCCGTCATTGCCAATATTTCCCACCCAGCAAAATAAAATGTTTGCGCATCACCAAGTAGTGCGTGAAATTGCAGTTTACCGCCCGCACCATCATTTTCCTTCTCCTCCATCATTGTCCACCGCGTGACATTACCATCTTCATCAGTATCATAATCCGCAAGCTGCTTGAGAATGTGTTTTTGCCACACCCAACCGATTGGTCCGCGAAAATTCCCCGGCTGATGTGGCACGACAATAACTGCGGGACAGTTCTTGTGGCTTTCAAAACAAACTTCTTTTGCAAGTCGTGATGCACGATCCCCAGGATCGATCACTTCTTCCTTGTATTGATCTTTTTTCATTACCTTATCTCCTTCTTGTAAATGTGAAATTGCATTATTATAGCAGGATATATTATCCCAGAACACGTTAAAGAACATGGCTGTATCTAACCAGAGTTCATACAAAAAGTCAATTAAATCAGACCTACGCTAAAATTTCTTCCAGCAACTCCGGAAATGCGCTTTTTTCCCATTCTCTCGTTCTGTAATGCCCTCTGCCCGATAATGCGATAATTCTTCCTCCAAGTGCGTGATGAAAGATCTCCAAACTTTTCTTTCCATCATCCGATTCGTTGTCCGCAGTAAACATCACGATGTCCCCCACCCGATTTACAATTGTCTCATCAATATCGTATGTATAAAATGCCGCCCTCACGGTATCATACGGATCAAAAACTTTCCATGGTGCGACCAAAACCAGTTTTGCGATCTTTTGTTTCGTCTCACCCAACCATCGCACCAAAAAAGAGCAACTGCAACTATGTCCGACGAGAACCGTATTCTCATTTACATGATATTTTTCAAATTCTTTTTTAAATCCCTCATATTCCTGCGCCCAAGATGTCGGCATTGTTGGCGTTTGTGCCGACACACCTCTTTTCACCAGCTCGTCTCTTACCCACGTCGTCCAATGATTTTCCGCGGTTCTTTGTTCCAATAGCACAGCATGCTCCGCATCATACTCGCACCCATGTACGATGATGCAATTTTTTTGTACGTGTTCCATAAGATCGTTTATTTTATCAAAGCACTATTTTATTATATCATGCCACAGCGCTCTTGCCTTTTTTGTAGCCCAGTAGCCAATTGCGGGGATATGGATCAACCGAACGGTTTTGCCGATATATTTTTTCATCAATGTATTATGGATGGGTTCTCCTCTCCCGTTAATAAACATCAGAATATCCGGCGCTACATACAACTGACCATTCTGATCCTCAAATTGTATATTTTCATTTTTTACCTGCATGATCCCGTCTGCACAAATGATCTCACCAGAGAGAAAACCTCCCCTGCTCTTGAGCTCCACTTTCTTAACAATGGTTGTGCTTATTATGGATCCGCCACATATTGTCGTGAGAGATTGCATGTCATCGCGATCCAACACCTGTCCAATCTGCAGTGCCAGCGTCAACGACCCCGTGATCGCATAGCGGGCAAAATCCTTGGCAGAAATGCCATACCCGATCAAGAGCCCACTTGATCCATTCAAATCAAAAAAATCTCGTGAAATTTTCTCGATGTCTTGTGCAGTGAATTGCCCTTCGAGATAGATGCTTTTACCATTAATCGCAATGAGTAGTGTCGGTGTGATTGGCAGATCATACACACTAAATACATCAAGCTGAATTTCCGGTGCCGCCCTCCCTCCGACAAGATCGGCATCTGCAACAGGGATGCCTGTAATGCGCGATATGAGAAATGACAATCCTTCCGCACCAATTTCACCAGGAATAATACCCGTGATCTCCTTTTGTGTCAGATCTTTATATTTTTGAAATGCCCGAACTACCGCGCGGTCAAAACCATCAGGAATACATGACGGATCACCCACGCCATAGGCAGAGATCAGATAATCCTCATCGGAGAAACTCCTTAGGTCTTTCGGTGAAATTTCTGAATCATCTCTTATGATCTGCGTAAATATTTTTTTGTGCATCTGCAATGGCAAACCGCCACCAGTTGCTAAAAACTGACTACCTTTGAGATATGTGTCCAAATTCTTTTTTGTAATTTTCATTCCAATAGATTTAATAATTAGTAGTATACCTCATCTGCATATATTATGCAGATGAGGTATCGATTATGATAGTGAAACAGTGACGACATCCTTGCGATGTCCGACACCCTTCTTGCTAAACGTCATATACGGATGTGGCACATCCATGACACAAAACCGCACGGGGATCTTGTGTCCCCTCATCTGTTCGGCGAGCATCGTGATCTTTACCTCAACGAGGTCTTCAATGGCAAAGAGAGATGACGCTGTCGCACCGAATTTTTCCGGATACAGATATGGAAAGAGATATGACTCTTCCGTAGTTATTGCACCCACGTTCATTGGAGAGATAAATTCATATCGGTCAAAATCAACACGTTTCATCTCCTGAAAAAAATATGCCTTCACCTTCTCCACGAGATCCGCCAGAATCTGTTCTGCGCCTACAATATTCTTGCCAATAAGTGCTTCCAGATTGCAAATATAGACCAAATATTCATGATGCGGAATGTGAAACAACAATTTCTCCGGCTGCGTTTGTGCAACCGTATCTGCTACAAAAGTGATCAGCTTGCGATGGTATGCTGTAAGTTCTGTCGGAAAGATCACTGCGCTTACTTCAAACCCGCGAGTTCTAATCCTATCCTCCACTCGCTCACGATCAAGAGGCAAGGCAATTGATCGTACACCTCCGGTCGTGAACACAACTCCCCATGTTGTATCCCAAAGACACACGCCCGCTACCGCATGCCTGTGTGCAATAGTAAAATTCCCGTGCACTCCCTCCCCAAAGATACCATCGTCACTTAACTTGATCGGAATAGTCACATTTCCGAGCGATGCGTAACATTCATCGACTTCCCATGCGCCATACTTTTTTTTCATCGTTCATCTCCTTTTTTATGATTTTTCACTATCTATAACCTGTCAAAGAACACCCTTCCCACAATTTTTGCATGCACAAAAAAACCCTTTTGGGAAGGGATTGGGTATAAGTATCATGTTTCTATTCTTTGCCAAGAAAAATCATAACCAATCTCTTCCTAAAAGAGTTGGATATGGCGCCAATTATTTTTTTGTAGACCAGAATAATTCATAATGTTCTCATTGTACATTATATATAGCACACAAATAAAATTTGTCAAATTTCTGAATCACACATTCGCTTTTGCATCCATAACAACACCGCTTTCAATATGCCATCCGCCATCCGGACACTTTTCTGTAAAAGTAATCATACATGTGACAGGTGTTAAAAACTCATTCGTCGCATGACCAATCGCTGTTTGCTTATTGATCGCATGTTTGCCACATGAGCAATGCTCGATCACATAATTCACTTTCGGATCGATCGCTTGATGCTTTCCACCACAGTGATGCACGTTGTGTACATCGCCCTCATGATGAATATGATGGAATAACGACAAGATGTCTGACATAAATATTGAACTAAACATATATGCTCACTATAGCAAATGACACCTCTAACTACAAATTAAAAACAGTATTGTGAAAGAGTTCTTTCACAATACTGTTTGATTTTTATTCTTCTTCAAGTGCGCTACAAAAACCCTTCTTTTCCCTTTTGATAATTTCCTCAGGAAGATATTTCTTTGCAATGGTGCGCAGAGGGATCTTACTTTCATCAAATGTCGTACGACTTTCCAGTGGGATCTTTGTAATATACGTTACAACATTTTTCTGCAAGTACGGCAAGATCACAAGTGTGCTAAAATGACGCGCTTTTCTTTCAAGAGGGATGAGGTGCTCTTTTTCAAGTCTCTTCCACAAACTTTGAAACGCTCGCGTCTTTTTTTGACCGTCCTCGTGTCTGCGATGCTCCCAATACCCGCCCAACAGTTCATCGATCCCATCATGTGTGATGACATTCACAAATCCATACTGGGAGATATGTTCATAGGTCAAAAATACTGCCACATCACCCAAAGAACATGGATCGTCTTTCCAGATAAAGCGCAACTGTTCCTGCGCCTTTTTGATCTCTTGTTGGTTTGGGATCAACTCGTGATGAATTGTCTTGAAACGCTGTGAAACGATACGAGCAAACTGTATGTCAGGCGTTTTTTCACTTCCTCCCGTTGTAAATGTGTGGATCGGGATATGATATCCCAATAACTCCCGCATTATCGCCAAACAAAATGACGAATCCAATCCTCCGGACAAGGTCGTACAGATTATGCCATCATTATTCCTCAAGCACTTCACCGCGCACCAAAGAATAGCCTCTGTCAAAACCTCCTCAAGCTTTCCATAGCCCCACTTTGATCTGGTGCCAACCACTGGTAATGCAATGACATCCTTCCAATCATTCACTTTCATATCCACCACCTCCGCTCTCGTAAGTTGTTAAGAAAACAGTCACGCAAGCATAATATGGATTTAGCCCCTTGTCAAACGTCAATACTTTTAGATTTATCGACACTTTGACACAAATGAAAGTGGCGCTTCTTTATAGAAAGCGCCACGACATGCTCAGTTATGTTTTACCTCGCAAATTAAAGATCTCAACGATATATAACCCATTTTCATCCGCACCCACATGCATGAGCCCATCGCCATTCTCAAAATGCAAGTCAGGCAATGATACGTATTCTTTGTCATTTTTTACCATTGCTCCTCGCATGATCTGTGAGAGATTTATGATGCTTTGTACGTTTTGATCGACCTCTAATTTGACATGATGCACATCTACGTCTTTCGCAATACCCCGAATGAGATAGCCTCGCTCGGTCACATGCCACTCTCCCGCAAGTATCTCATTGGCAATGCGCATCGCCACGCCGACCTTTTCGATCTGATCCTCAGATGATTCCAAAGGACCTTTTTCAAATTTCGTTTTGTAGCAAACGACGCTGATCATAAGATTGAATAATATTCCTCCCATATCACATCTGTTTTGCATGATATTCTCTCCTTGTATCGTTGACTATGCATTTGTGAACAATATTCGCCATTAGTAAAGAACGCCGTAATAATATGACGATGCCAATCCTCTGTCAACACAACTTGCGCCACATTCGTAAAAATTTTTATCTATCGGGCAAATCCCAGCATAAGAACACCCGCGACTGCCAATCCCGCTGATAGGATTTTCCTCATTGTGCCTTGTGTGTGTTTTAATATAAAAAATTCAAACAAAATAATTAAGAATATCTGAGAGTTATTTATCGCATCGATCCGTCCAACTTCTCCCCCAAGTCTGTAAGCGGTAAAAGTAAAAAAGTTATACAAAAAATAGCCAACACCCGAAATGAAGATCGGTTTATATGCATTCAGTTTTTTGTCCTTCAGAGAACGCACCACCCTCTTTGTTCCCAAAAGAAAACCCCACACGGCGATCATGGAGAATGTCCAGAATATATACACCAATGGATGAATATCCAGTATGATGCTTTTGTCAAAAGTATAACAAATACCAAAAATGCACCCGGCAACCAGACCATACCAGTGATTTTTTTCTAAAATGACATTTTTGTAATTTGCCATGATGATCGCCATCAGGATCAAAAAAATACCAAAGAATTTCACGACACTTGTCGATTCTGCGAAAAAAATGATACCCAGAAAAGTTGAGACAATCGCTGAAAAAGAAACAAAGATCGCGGAGATGCTGATATTTTTTACCTTGAAACTTTTTAAATAAAAGATCATCGCCACAGAAGAGATGAGCGACACTAAAAGAACTCTGGGAAAAACCGTCGGATCAAAAACAGAAAAAACCTGATCCGCGACCCCAAAGAGAAAAAGAAATGGAACTGTTATCAATGACTGCACTAAGAAAGTCAAAACGGCACTCGCTCTTTCATCAAAAGCGTTTTTTGCATTCAACAAATGCTGTTGCATCAATTCCGCCGTTGCCAAAGCAAAAATTGAAAGGATAGTAAGAATAAACCACATCATTTATCTACATTTACGAGATTTTTTCTTTAGAAAGAAAGGATTGTATATCATTGACCGTACCCATAAATTGCGCGGGGAAGATAATTGTGGAATTCTTTTCTACGCTGATCTCCGCCATGGTCTGCAAATTACGCAACTGCAATGCGATCGGATGTGCCGCCATCACATCTGCTGTCTATGCCAATTTTTGACTAGCCAAAAGTTCTCCCTCTGCCGCAATGATCTTTGCACGCTTTTCTCTTTCTGCCTCCGCTTGCTTTGCCATCGCTCGTTGCATATTTTCTGGAAGTTCAATATCTTTGATCTCTACCACAGAAACCAAGACGCCCCATGGCTCTGTGTTACTATCGAGCACGGTACTGATCTCTCTGTTGATCTCATCTCGTTCAGAGAGCACTTCATCCAATTGAAAGCGCCCTACGATATTTCGCACTGTCGTCTGCGCGATTTGATTGATCGCACTGCGCACATCTTCGATCGATACGATACTCTTTTCCGCGTCGACAATTTTATAATATGCTACTGCAGAGATGTCCACCGATACGTTATCCTTTGTAATGATCTTTTGTGGTGGGATTGGCAATGTCACTGTACGAAAATCAATTTTGCGCATCCGATCGACATATGGAATGATCCAATTAAGCCCCGGATCTCTACTGGAAATGATTTTCCCAAATCGAAAAACAACACCTTTTTCATATTGTTGCACCACACGAAATCCGGGAAGAATGAGAAAAACAAAAATCGGGAGTGCAATCGTAATAATAAAGCTCATAAATTCACATGTAAATAATTATACTTTGATTATAGCACGACTAAACAATAAATGCAGAGTTTTAAAAAATTATATTTTAAACATACCTACAAACCCCACATTTGTAACTATTTTTATAAGAGACGCCTATTAAAAACCTTTCACGTATGTGATCTCTGTCTCCCCTAAAGAAGTTTTCTGAAATGGTCCGAGATATGCTTTGGCGATCAACTTTTGTCCCGTCAATAATTGTGGAAACCACTCCTTGTCGGATGGCATCATTTCGTCAAAAGGAAGATGGTCTCTATCAAACCACGTAGGCGAAAGCATCTCTTCGGTTTCTTTTGGCTCTCCCGACCATTTGGTTGCCAAATACACATGGACTTTGCAAATAAAGATTTTTCCATCACTTTTTGTATTATGAAAATCGATGATAGCCACTTTTTCCAAAAATTTTTCTGATAACGTCAGATGTCCTTCTTCTTTTGTTTCTCTTATTACTGCTTGCAGTTCCGTCTCATGCCCATCGATACCACCACCATAACCGCTCCAACAACCCTCACCGATCTTTTTTGCCTTTCGCGCCAACAAGACTTTGTCATTCTTAACTAAATAACAAAGCACTGCATCCGTCAAAACTTTTTCTTCTTTCATGATCGTAATTTAGCCAATATACATCATTTTTATTTTTTCTTCCAATCACTGATCTCGATCTTTCCTCGCCCTTTATCCGTAATGACAAGTTTCTGATGTTCTTTCCAACCATACTTATCCACCATCTCTTTGGGGATGGTCACAGAATAACTATACGCACTGGACTTCTTAAGTTTATGGATAGATTTTTTGTCATTCATATGTTTTTTTAATTATCTTTATAGAAGCTTCTATAGAGGCCTCTATTACTATTTTATCATTTCTCTCCAATAAATCATCAATTAAATTTCTTCCAAATACCTTCAGAAACCACCTCAACCTTGCCGTCCACAACTTTGATGGCTGTGTTATCATCAATGGCATAAAAAGTTTCCGGCACTTCTTTGGATATTTTTTCCATGTTATTTAATGTTACTTCAGGGAAATATTGTGAGTTGAGATGCGGACGAACTAAAAATTCGATAAATCCAAGACCCTCATCTTTTTCATCACCCTTAAGCGGTTCAAAGTAAAATCTTTCCGCAGTGCTAAGATCCAAATTTGGGCACATCACCATACTGCCCGCGCTAATTCCGACATACACTTTTGTCTTAAGCATTTCTGGTAGTAATTCTTTTAATCCAGATTTTTCAATCCAGGACATCAAATAGTATGTGTGCCCACCTTCAAAAAGTAAAATGTCTGCAACTTGCAACCTCGGCAACCAAAGTTCTTTTGGAATAGCAGAGATATCTACGATATCAATTGAGTTAAATCCAAGGTCTTTGCAATAATTCAAATCATCAATCACCCAGTCCTTGTCGCCAATTTCCACATTGGCCGCTGTAGGAATAAATGCCAAATTCAACTCCGCAAAGGGACGTTCGGTCAGTTCCAAAAGCGCGTTGGAAATTGTTTTATTGGTCAGCCCAGCTGATGTGAGAAGTAGTTTCATTTTTTTAAATTATATATTATAGAAGCTTCTATAGAGGCTTTTATCTTTTATTATTCTAGCACTGCATATAGAGAAAAGCCAGAAAAAAGCTCACCTGTATCACTGCATAAGTAGTGGATAAATAGCTCAAATTTCTCACAAAAAAGTGACTCTTTCACGAAAGTGATCATCTAGAATTTTGTGAAGACAGACTCTCGCCTTCTTTTGTCACATGTGCACATAATTTGCTTTTTCGCACGATATTCACTATTCTGTGTACTAAGGAGATTGCGCTATCTCTCTCCTCGTTCATTGATAATACCGTGTATATACACTTCATGACATTCATAACCCAGATCGCTTAGATCATCAAAAGGAGAATTGCCCTATGACCCCATCGCCAGAGAAGATCTTTACAGCAACTGTACTATCCAATCATCCGGAAACAGAAGGTTCACATGTGCATGAATTGCAACTGCGTTTGGACAAAGATCATTTTTCGGCGACGGCAGGACAATTTATCAGTCTGGCCCCCATTGACCGAACGACAATCGCCCCGCGACCATTCACGATCGTTTCCTATCATGACACCGTACTCACACTGCTGATCAACACGATTGGCACAAACACGCGCGCATATGCATGTATGCAACCAGGAGAACAGATCAATCTCTATGGTCCTTATGGAAAAGAGATCGATCTTGGTCAAAATTGCACATCCTGCATTTTCATTGGTGGCGGGATCGGCAATGCGGCACTGGTCCAACCAATGCACAAAGCACTGGATCAGCACATGGATGTGACTGTCTACCTTGGCGCAAGAGAAGAGGGATTGATTCCCGCTCTTGCACAATTCAATAACCCTCCCATCAATCTTGAAACCATCACGGAACGCGGATCTGCGCGCACAGGCCTTGTCACGCAACTTCTGCATGACGCTCTGCGCACTGACAACGGTCGTTCAACGGTTGTTGCATGCGGTCCAAAGATCATGTTGCGAAAAGTCCACGATCTCTGCGAAATGCATGGAAATCCCTGTATCGTGATCGTGGAAGAGGTCATGGTCTGTGGCATGGGCTCGTGCAAAGAATGTGCGATCTTTGGTGGTGTTGATGGCAAGGAGGTACGCCATGTATGCGCTGACGGTCCCGCATTTGATTCCCAGTGGATCTGTTGGGATCTATTCTCACCTCGATCTACACCACGCATAGTTACGCCTCGCACAATCATTAACAAAAAGGACATCGACACACGATGTACGATTGGCAATCTCATGCTTGCGACACCATTTATGAATTGCTCCGGCACATTGGATCTTGATGCGTGCATGGACGGTAGTGTCGATCTTACAGGGTTGGGCGCATTTGTCATCAAGGGACTTTCACTTTACCCTCGATCCGGTAATCCCATGCCACGTGTGTGCGAAACACCCTCCGGCATGCTCAATTCGATCGGTTTGGAGTATATCGGCATTGATGCTTTTATCACAGATATACTACCGCGTCTGCTTACACTAAACATCCCGATCATCGCAAACATCAACGGCATTTCGATCGAGGAATACCAGGCAATGACAGAACGGCTCAATGACACAGATATTGGCGCTCTGGAAGTAAACATCTCCTGTCCGAATGTAAAAGAAGGCGGAATGATCTTTGGTGTAGATCCCCATTTTGCAGCACGTGTGACATCTGCAGTAAAAAACATTTCACGCTTTCCCACCATCGTCAAACTCACCCCAAACGACACTGATATTGCAATGATCGCACGGGCTGTAGAAGATGCTGGTGCTGATGCGATCTCAGCCATCAATACTGTACTTGGCACTGCGATTGATATATGGAATCGCAAACCCGTACTTGCCAAGGTTGTCGGCGGACTATCGGGGCCGGCAATTCGCCCCATCGCCTTGCGCTGTGTGATGAGTATTGCACAAGCCGTAAAAATCCCGATCATCGGTATGGGCGGTAATGAGAATGGGTACACGGCAGCGGAATTTATGATGGCAGGTGCGACGGCAACAGCCTTTGGCACATCAGGATTTGCCAATCGCACGATCTTTCCCCAAGCGCTTGAAAAGTTGCGAGAAGTGGCGCATTTTCACGGATATACGTCAACGTCTGAGATTGTAAAAAGTCTCAAACGTTCCTAAATGTATGATGATCTCATCATATAAAAATAGAGGCAGTCGACACCTTTGTCGCACTGTCTCTTTTATTTCTTTACTCAACACAAAGCCTTCCATGGAAGCTTCTATCCCGGATCATTAAACACTCACTCTGTAAAAAACCACTCGGCGTCCTATGCATGCCGTTGCACATGATTTGATCTTTCGTGAACCATATTTCCCTTATGCACTTTGACCTCATATGTACATCCTTCTCCACAGACGTGATCCACCGCCTTTTTGATCTGTTCATCATGATCATCATGAGATAATTCATGTAATGGCTGGACATTATCAACCCATATCACAACATGTGTTGCCTCCTGAGAAACGTCCACAACATGTGTTGTAAAAAGATCTTGCGTTTGTTTGCGCGTCATAGACTCTACAAATGCTTTGATTTCATGCTTCATAAACACGTTCTTAATAAATTATTTAACCTACATAAAAAATCACAATGCACCGGATTGCATTAGTAGTACATAAAAAAACATTTTTTATTTCATGATCACTATGATACATAAAAATAGAAGATTCCCCAGAGATCTCCAACCAGTTTTCATCACACTCTGCTGAGCATGATCAATTCCTTGAGTCTTTCATCCATATCTTCACTAATATCCAAATGTTTGGGAAGAATACTCTCATATTTTATATCTTCACTCCCAAAAGGCAGGACGAGAATATTGCCACTTTTTGGATCTATCCCAAAAGAAACTTTCATGCCCTCCTGTTTGAATCTTTCTATCAATTCATCTATCAGCGTAACAAATCCTGGAAATTCCTCTTCCTCTGCTTTTAATTTTGCATAACTATGTGAATTGATTCCGGGAAAAGGAAACCTTTCACCACTTTCACTGCATTCTTTTGTCAAAGCGATGCGTCTTTCTCTCCTCTGTATTTTTTCAATGTCCAAATTTCTTTTTTCTTGTTCCTGCGCTCCGCCAATATTTACGCTTGGGATTTCGTAATTTACCATAATTATGTGTTTAAAAAATAGCGATTCTCATACCAATATTACTATAGATAAAAAATAGAAGCCAATCTCATGTTCTGAGATTGGCTTCTGACCGGGATGATCGTATTATTTTTTCTCCAACCAGTTGGAGATTGCCGTATCGTAGGCGGCGGTGAGGGCAAACACTTTCTTCATAAGCATGAAGCGCGTTTCCGGGTTGGTATTGCCCGTTGCCCAGATCTCCTCCAGCACTTGTGGATAATCTGCCGGGTCGACAATGACCGTTACATCATGCCAATTTTTTGCCGCTGCACGCAGAAGCGTCGGTCCACCGATGTCGATGTTTTCGATGGCATCCTCCAATGAGCAGTCCGGGTTGGCAACAGTTTTTTCAAACGCATACAGATTGACTGCAACGAGATCGATGGGTTTTATGCCATGCTTCTCGCACGTCAATTGGTGCTCCGGATTATCTCGCTGATGCAAGATGCCACCGTGGACCATGGGGTGAAGCGTCTTGACCCGTCCGTCAAGCATCTCGGGAAATCCGGTGAAATCAGAAACATCGATGACGTCTATACCGAAATCCCGCAATTTTTTTGCAGTACCACCAGTCGACAAGATCTCGATGTCCACTTTTGCCAACTCCGCGGCAAATCCTTCAATCCATGTCTTATCTGTCAGGCTAATCAGTGCACGATCAATTTTTCGTTCCATTACATTCTCCTTTCTCTTTGTCCCTGATGACAAAAAGATCTGTGATTTTTTGACGCGATCAGGCGCGTACGAAGACATGCTTCAGAAACCTTGCCGGCGGACCGATCTCGTCTGAAACTTTTTTTAACAACTTTTCGGCAAATGTGTTACCGCTGATTTCCAGGATTTTATGAATCTCGGATGTGAATGATGAGATGTTAAATGTATACATACCCGAAACAAGCGCCACACCCTCATCCTCAAGCGCTCGCAATCCGGATGCTGCAATCCCCCATCGTACACCATGAATATTTAGTACGATGCCGCCACCGTACTTTTTATTTTCATCATCGCGCGTCTGGAACGAGCTGAGATGCCCATTGGCAAATGTTCTGCCGATCTTTTCCGGCGCAAGACCAAAACAACCCGTAAAAAACACATCGTCTGGAAAACTGTAGCCGATCTTACTCACCAAGCATGGCACTGGCATCTCTTCATGTTGCAATGCCAGCACTAAAGCCAGACGGTCCGGCACTTCAAGAATTTTCGCCTCTAGTGCGATGTCAAAGATCGTATGTGCCACCTTCATGATTCTCATATGAAGCGCCAGGCTATC